>DASVNP010000157.1:0-4356 GCA_036383775.1 Paraburkholderia sp.
GGTCTTCCACCGCCAGCATGCAGCACCTTATCCGTGCACCAACCTGAAGTAGCGCTCCCAGATTGACCAGACCCTTCGCGGATTCGATAACTGGAACCACCTCCGTCGAGCCCTCCGGAATGCCCAGCTTGCGCTCGATGACGGCCAGCGCATCGTCGAGGGCGGCCAGTTGAGCCGCGCTTTCCGCGTGCGGCAGAAAAATCGCCCGTGGGGTGCCGGGCATGATGCCTTCGAGATCGGCATGGCCGTCGTGCTCCAGTTTGTTGATCCGCACCGAACCGAACGTGCCGGCGCGAGCCGCCTCGCGCAATAGCGTGACAATGCGTTCGCGTGCCTGCGGCCGGTCCTGCGGCGAAGTCATCTCTTCGAGGTCGGCGACGATGGCATCCGCACCGCTTTGCAGCGCGACTGCGTGAGCCCCGGAATGATTGCCGGGTACGAAGAGCCATGTGCGCCGGATGCCTGGCGGGCGCGGCGTTGGATGAGCGTTCATGCGGCCTGTCCAGCGCGTGCAAGCATCGCGTGAAGCAGCACGTCTGTACCGCGCGTGACGTCTGCCGGCAAAGCGTCCTCGGCTTCGTTATGGCTCAGACCGTCGACGCAGGGAATAAAAATCATCGCAGTCGGACAATGCTTCGCAAGATGGATTGCGTCGTGGCCGGCTCCGCTGACGATGCGTTGATGCGGATAGTCCAGCATCTCCACTGCGTTGCTGACGGCAGCAATGCAGTGCGGGTCGAACGGCGTAGCCGGACTGACCCAATGCTGCTCCACCTCGACGGTGAGGCGGCGGCGCTTTGCAATGACTTCGAAGCGCTCGCGCAGCGCGGCTTCCATTTTTTCGATCATTGCGTCGTCGGGGTGGCGCAGGTCCACTGTGAACGACAGGTCCGCCGCGATCGTATTGCGCGATGCATTGCGTATGTGCAACTCGCCGATGGTGGCGAGTCCCTGCGGGAAGAACTCCGCCGCGATGCTCTCCAGTTCCGCGGCCATTTCCGCGCTCGCGAATAGCGCATCGCGGCGGTACTGCATCGGCGTCGTGCCGGCGTGTGCGGCCTGCCCTCGCACGCGCACATCGAGCCAGCGAATCGCCTGGCCGCCCGTGACGACGCCGATCGGCACGCCACTTTCCTCGAGCACCGGCCCCTGTTCGATATGCGCTTCGAAATAGGCGTCGAAGACGATGCCGGGCACGGCGCGCGTGCCGGCATAACCCGTTGCTTGCAATGCCTGCTCGACGGAGGTTCCTGCCGCATCGCGCGTGTTCAATGCCTGGGCCAACGGCATGACGCCCGTGAAGGCCGCTGAACCGAGCATGGCCGGCGTGAAGCGCGCGCCTTCCTCGTTGGTCCACACGACGATTTCGATCGGCTTGTCGGTTTGAATGTTCGCATCGTTCAGCGTGCGGACCACTTCGAGCGCGGCCAGCACGCCATAGACTCCGTCGAAGCGGCCGCCCTCGGGTTGCGTGTCGAGATGGCTTCCGCTTGCGACGGGCGCAGCGTCGTTCCGTTTGCCCGCACGCCGGGCAAAGAGATTACCGACCTGGTCGACGGACAGCGTGAGCCCCGCGTCGACGCACCACTGCGAGAAAAGCGCCCGGCCTGCCGCGTCCTGTTCAGTCAATGCAAGGCGCCGCACACCGCCGCCTGCCGTGGCGCCGACGGCGGCCATGTTCATCAGGCTCGTCCAGAGCCGCTCACCATTGATCTTTAGCATCACACACTCCTGAAGCCGCGGCGTACTGACCGCGTCGGGTTCGTCGTGATGCCTTTATCCGTAATCAAAAATGATAAGTCTAATTTCTAATTCTAATCCTAAGTATAATTTTGGCGGATGATGAAACCTGTGAGGCTCATCGTGAGCAAAGACCGCCCGGACACCTATCTGAACGACCGCCTCGACTGGAACCTGTTGCGGACTTTTCTCGCCATTGCGAAAGAGGGCAGCGTGAGTCGCGCGGCGACGAAGCTTCATCTGACGCAGCCTGCGGTCAGCCAGGCGTTGCGACGGCTGGAAGAGCAGTTGGGGTTGCGCCTCGTGGATCGCCACGGTCCGCGTATCGAGGTCACGCAGGCCGGCATCGAAGTGAAGCAGATTGCCGAAGACGTGTACGGCACGATCTCGCGGCTGTCGTTTGCCGAGGTGGATCGCGAACACGATATCTCCGGCATGGTGCGCGTGAGTACCGTCAGCGGAATCGATTTCCCGGCCTACGACACGTTTCTCGCCGAATTCCATCGCACGTATCCGCGCATTGAACTCGAAAGCCAGGAAATGCGCAGCGCCGATGTGGTGAACAGTCTCCAGCAAAAATCCGCCACGCTCGGATTGACGCCGCGCCGCGCGTTGCCTAAACGGGTTGATAGCCGCGTGTTTCTGCGGCAACGGTATGCGCTTTTCTGCGGACGTCATCATCCGCTCTTTGGGCGCAGTGATCTGCGGGTCGCGGATCTCGCCGGCGAGAAGTTCGTCTCCTTCACGGGCGACAAAGTGGGCGACCACCTGTCGCCGCTCACGTTCTTTCGTGACGAGATGGGTTTTACCGGGCGCGTGGTGGGCTCGTCGTCGAGCATGACCGAGGTGAGGCGTTTTATCTTCGCGGGCTTCGGCATTGGCTGCCTGCCGGAACACGTCGTGCGCGACGACATCGTTCAGGGCCGCCTTCAGCGGCTGCCGCCGGATGAAGGCGTGGCCGACCTCGATATCTACATGCTGTGGTCACAGGACCGTAAGCTGAGCGCCGCTGAGGCTGCGTTTATCGATGCGCTGAATGTGTTCATTGATGGTCAGGCGGAAAGTGCTGGCGGCTAACGCAACGCTCGACAGCCGCGCGTCACGTCGACCACGTTCTGCAGCGGTTCGTCGTAGATCAGGCTGCGTGTGTTCTGCGCCACTTCTCTAACGCCGCGCTCAACAACCTCACTCAATAGCCGCGCGTGACATCGACCACGTTCTGCAGCGGTTCGCCACGGATCAGCCTGCGGACGTTGTGCGCCACCTGCGTGCCGATCGTCTCCGAGCTTGCCACCGACGCCATATGCGGCGTCACGATCAGATTGGGCGAGCGCCATAAATGATCTTCGGGTGGTAACGGTTCGGTTGGGAACACGTCGACGATCGCGCCGCCGATCTGCCCGCTCGTCAGTGCCGCGATCAGGTCAGCAGGCACCAGATGTTCGCCTCGACCGACGTGAATCAGCTTCGTGCCAGGCCGCAAGTGTTCGAACGTGTTCGCGTTGAGAATCCAGCGGGTTTCGTGCGTCAGCGGCAGGAGACACACGAGGATGTCCGTCCCCTGAAGGAATGGCTTGAATTCCTGTGGACCGGCGAAGGTCGTCACACCCGGCAGTTCGCGGGGCTTGCGTGCCCAGCCGCGCACCGCGAAGCCGAAGCGCTGCAAATCTGTCGCCACGCGGCTGCCGATTTCTCCCAGTCCCATGATGCCGACGGCGCATTCGGAAGCATCGCGCTGATCGTGGCGGAACCAGCGGTTAAGACGCTGATTGGCGAGCACGCGGTCGAGTTGACGATGAAAGTGCAGGACCCCCCACGTAACGAATTCGCTCATCCCACGTGCGTGTTGTGGATCGACGACCCGGCACAGCGGCACGGCGGGCAGGGCAGGGTCGGACAGGATGTTGTCGACGCCCGCCGCGATGCTATGCACGAGCCGCAGTTTCGGCAGCGCCGCCAATGCGCCGGCCGGTGGATTCCAGCACACGGCAATTTCAGCGTCGTCGGCGGCGTGCTCGCCGTGCATCACGACGTCGAATTCAGGGGCGGCGCGCTGAATCGGCTGAGCCAGGTGTGACATGTCGAAGTCACGGCTCATCAGAACGAGTTTGGTCATTGCGTTGGATCGGAAAACGGGCTTAGCTGCGGTAGTCGGATTGCGGGTCGTCGATCAACCGTAACGCCGCGCGCCACGCCAACTCCGAAATTCCCGTGGAGTCGTCGCGAGCGAACTGGCGCGCGGTCAACTCGCACACTTCTCGCGGCGGAATGCGCAGCGCGCTGCCGCCGGCCAGCGCCTGGATTTGCGCCTGACAGGCCCGCTCCAGGAAATAGATCTCGTGGAACGCTTCGGCCGCCGTGGCGCCTGCCGCGAGCAAGCCATGATTGCGCAGGATCATCGCCTTGCAGGAACCGAGGTCGCGCACCAGACGCTCGCGCTCGCCGAGTTCGAGCGCGATGCCTTCGTAATCGTGGTAGGCGAGCTTGCCGTAGAACTTCAGCGCATGCTGACTGATCGGCAGCAGCCCCTGCTCCTGGGCCGACACGGCTGTTCCGGCGGCGGTGTGCGTATGGATCACGAAATGCAGATCGTCACGTGCTGCGTGGATGGCCGAA
>DASVNP010000158.1:0-24056 GCA_036383775.1 Paraburkholderia sp.
TCTCGCCAATTCGAAGGCGAACGGTGGCCTCGGCTTCGAGTGCAAGGGCGCGACCCGTCAGGACGTGTCGCTCGACCTGCTGTTCTATCCGACCCAGCAGATCACGGTCAAGGTGGAATACCGCCACGACTGGGCCAACAAACAGGTGTTCCTGAAGAACGACGGTTCGTACGGCAAGTCCAACGACCTGCTCGCGACCCAGTTCATCTACTCGTTCTGACGTGTAAGCAGCGAAACGGGGCGCCTCGCGACAGTGTCATTGTCGTCAGGCGCCCGAAGCGACTCAGCGACGATCAGCGCTTCGCGTGATTCTTCTTGATATACGTTTCGCAGAATGACGCGAAGCGGCGCACCACCTGGCGTGGCTTCATATTGCGCGACTGCGCGATACCCAACGTGGTTGCCGCCACGTCGTCTTTGAACCGCTTGACGACGAAATCCTCACCGTCCACGGTGTGAGTCGATTTGAGCGGGAAGTTCAGAATGCTGTACCCCAGTCCGTTCGCCACCATCCCGCGTACCACTTCCGGCTGTGCGGACCTGAACACCGGCACTGGCCGCTCACCGACCACATCGAACAGCGCCGCGAAATACTCCCGGCTGTGCGGCAGATCCAGCATCACGTAAGGTTCCCCCACGAGATTCGCAAGCGAGATCGAGCGATGCTGCGCCAGATGGTGAGTTTTCGGCAAGATGACGTACGGCGGCAGTGTCAGCAGCGGCAGGAATTCAACGTCGTCGGTCAGATCGATGTTATAGGTCAGCGCGAGGTCGAGCGAGCCGTCGTGCAGGCCCGTGAACAGATCATCCTGATGCGCCTCCAGCGTCTGGAAGACGACGCCGGTATGCTGCGCGACAAAGCGGCTCATGATGCCCGGCAGCAACGGCGGGGCCAGCGAGACCAGGCAGCCGAGCGCAATGCCGCCCGATATGCCCGTGTCCATTCCGCGTGCGGCGGCCTGCAGTTCTTCCGCGTTCTTCAACAGGTCGCGCGCCTTGCCTAGCATCTCGCGCCCGGCTTGGGTCAGGGAAAGGCCGGAAGCGTGGTGACGAATGAACAGTTGCACACCAAAAGACTCCTCCAGCTCGGCAATCGCCGTGGAAATAGAGGGCTGCGAGATGTGCAGCACTTTTGATGCACCGGTGAACGACAGCGCCTCGGCTGTCACGACGAAATAGCGCAGCTGGCGCAGCGAATAGCGAAGCAGCGGGTTTTCCATTGAAGCGTCCCCATGAACAGGTTCTTGTCGACGCGCCGGGCACGGCGCTCGTCTCCACGTTGATTATCCCGCAGTTTGCATAGATAAAACAGATAGCTTGCATTTTTTAAATATGTTTTTCAGATGTGATGTTTGCGCGTAGATTTCATTCACTGCAATGACCAAAACGCCTCTCTGAAGGACATCACCATGACAGTTGAAAAAATGCCGATTGATACGCTGGTGGTTGGCGCCGGGCAGGCCGGCGTGGCCATGAGCGAGCACCTCAGCAAGCTTGGAGTGCCCCATCTCGTCCTCGAGCGCGATCGGATCGCTGAACGCTGGCGCACGGGCCGGTGGGATTCTCTGGTTGCGAATGGTCCGGCCTGGCATGACCGGTTTCCGGGTCTCGAGTTCGACGATCTCGATCCCGACGCCTTCGCCGGGAAAGAGCGGGTTGCGGAATATTTCGAAGCCTATGCGACGAAATTCAACGCACCGATCCGCACGGGCGTGGAAGTGACGAAGGTGGTTCGCAATACCGGCCGCCCCGGCTTCACCATCGAAACTTCGGATGGCGTAATCGAAGCGAATCGCGTGGTGGTCGCAACCGGACCGTTCCAACGCCCGGTGATTCCGCCGATCGCGCCTCAAGACGAAAAGGTCACGCAGATTCATTCCGCCGACTATCGCAATCCGCAGCAACTGCCCGAGGGCGCGGTTCTGGTGGTCGGCGCCGGATCGTCAGGCGTACAGATCGCCGATGAGTTGCAGCGTGCAGGCAGGAAGGTTTATCTCTCGGTTGGACCGCACGATCGTCCGCCGCGCGCCTATCGCAACCGTGACTTCTGCTGGTGGCTGGGCGTACTCGGCGAATGGGACAAAGAGGTCGCCACGCGGGGCAGGGAGCATGTGACCATCGCCGTTAGCGGTGCGCGCGGCGGCCACACCATCGACTTCCGGGCGCTTGCCGCTCAGGGCATGACACTCGTTGGCCTGACGAAGTCGTTTGTCGACGGCAAGGTCACCTTCGAAACCGACCTTGCCGGCAACATTGCTCAGGGCGACGCGAACTATCTGTCTCTATTGAATGCCGCTGACGCGTACATTGCGCAAAGTAATCTCGATCTTCCGGAAGAGCCCGAAGCACGCCGTATGCTCCCGGATCCGGACTGCGTGACTCATCCGATCCTCGAGCTCGATCTGGCCGAGGCCGGCATTACCTCGATTGTCTGGGCAACGGGTTACTCAGTCGATTACGGCTGGCTGAAGGTCGACGCCTTCGACGCAAACGGCAAGCCTCGGCATCAACGCGGTGTTTCGTCCGAGCCTGGCGTCTATTTCCTCGGGCTGCCGTGGCTCTCGCGCCGCGGTTCCTCGTTCATCTGGGGTGTCTGGCACGACGCCCGGCATATTGCCGACCACATCGCCACGCAGCGCAAATATCTCGCCTACCGTGATGCGTCGCAACGCCACGAGGGTGAGCGTCGCGAACAGCACGCCGGCGACAGCTACCCCGATTCGCGCCTGTCGGCCTGAATTTTCTTTACCATATTGAGGTGCATTGATGAGCCAACCCACGCACACCCGCATTCGCATGTTCAACACCAAGGACACCTATCCGAACCAGTCGCTGGATAACGACCTCTGCCAGGCCGTGCGCGCCGGCAATACCGTCTACGTGCGCGGCCAGGTCGGAACCGATTTCGACGGCCGCCTGATCGGGCTCGGCGACCCGCGCGCCCAGGCCGAGCAGGCGATGAAGAACGTCAAGCAGTTGCTGGAAGAGGCGGGCAGCGATATGACCCACATCGTCAAGACCACCACCTATCTGATCGACCCGCGCTACCGCGAGCCGGTGTATCAGGAAGTCGGCAAGTGGCTCAAAGGCGTGTTCCCCATTTCCACCGGTCTCGTGGTGAGCGCGCTCGGCCAGCCGCAGTGGCTGATGGAGATCGACGTGATCGCGGTGATCCCCGAAGGCTGGACGCCGAAGCAGGCCTGAGGAGCAGCACATGACATTCTCGATCATCGGACGCTGCGCGCAAACCGGGCAGCTTGGGATCGCCATCAGCTCGTCCAGTATCGCGGTGGGCGCCCGGTGCCCTTGGGTACGCGCGGGCGTGGGGGCGGTGGCGACCCAGAACGTTACGCTGCCAGCCCTTGGCCCGCAGATCCTCGATCTCCTCGAAAACCAGCAACTCGCGCCCGCGGCGGCGCTCGACCGGGCGCTTGGCACCGACACCTGGCACGAGTACCGGCAGGTGACGGTAATCGACGGCCAGGGCCGCACCGCGTTCTTCAGCGGCCACGAAGCGCTGGGCGTGCACCATGCCGTGGCGGGTGAGCAGTGCGTCGCCGCGGGCAATATGCTGGCGGGTGCTCACGTCATCGAGGCTATGACCCAGGCGTTCGGGAGCGCGTCCGGCATGCTCGCCGAGCGCCTGCTGGCCGCCATGCATGCGGCGACGGCGGCCGGCGGGGAAGCCGGGCCGGTGCACTCGGCGGCGCTCAAGATCGTGGGCGACGTGAGCTGGCCGATCGCCGATCTGCGGGTCGATTGGGCGGATGCCGACCCGATCGGCAAGCTGGACGATCTCTGGCAAGCGTACCGGCCGCAGATGCAGGACTATCTGGTTCGAGCGTTGAATCCCACCACGGCGCCCAGCTACGGAGTGCCAGGCGATGAGTAAGGCGGCGAGCCGTGATCTGCTCGAACGGCTGATCGGTTTCGCCACCGTCAGCCGGGACTCCAACCTGGCGCTGATCGATTTCATCCGACAATACCTGGCCGGCCTCGGGGTGGAGAGTGAGCTGTTCTACAACCCGGGGCGCACCAAGGCCAACCTGTACGCCACCATCGGTCCGCGTGACCGCGGTGGCATTGTGTTGTCTGGCCATACCGACGTGGTGCCAGTGGACGGCCAGGACTGGACGGTCGAGCCATTCAGTCTGACCGAACGGGAAGGGCGCTTGTACGGCCGCGGCACGGCCGATATGAAAGGCTTCATCGCCTCGGCGCTGGCGGCGGTCCCGCTCTTTCTCGAACGGCCATTGAAGCTGCCGCTGCATCTTGCCTTCTCCTATGACGAGGAAGTGGGATGCCTGGGTGTGCGACCGATGCTGGCGGAACTGGCAAAGCGTCCGCACAAGCCGCGCCTGTGCCTGATCGGCGAACCGACTGATATGAAGCCGGTGCTGGGTCACAAGGGCAAGCTCGCGATGCGCTGCCACGTGCATGGCGCGGCCTGCCACTCGGCCTACGCGCCTTATGGGGTGAACGCCATCCAGTACGCGGCGCGGCTGATTGGCCGGCTGGAAGAGATCGGAGCGCAACTGGCGCAGCCTGAACATCACGACGAGCGCTTCGATCCGCCATTCTCGACCGTGCAGACCGGCGTCATCAAAGGAGGGCGTGCGCTGAACATCGTGCCCGCGGAATGCGAATTTGATTTCGAGGTGCGCGCGTTGCCGGGCTTCGATGCCCACGAGGTCGCGGACAAGCTGCGGAACTATGCCGACTCAGAACTGCTGCCAGCGATGCGCGCGGTGCAGCCGGGCACGGGCATTCACTTGCAGCCGCTGAGCGCCTACCCAGGCCTCGCCACCCCGCCTGACAGCGAAGCGGCAAGCCTGTTGGCACTGCTGAGCGGTTCCACCGAGTTCGGCACAGTGGCCTTCGGCACCGAGGGCGGCCTGTTTAACGAGGCGGGCATTCCCACGGTGGTCTGCGGGCCGGGAAGCATGGATCAGGGACACAAGCCGGACGAGTTCATTACCCTCGACCAGTTGAGCCGCTGCGATGCGATGCTCGCGCGTCTAGCCGAGACCCTGTGGAGCCCTCGCTGATTACCCACGGCGCGGGGTAGTAATAGCCCCCATGTACTTCAGCCTTCGGTGCATGGTTATCCGGGTAGCCCCGCCTTGGCGACGCTACGTCGTCAAGCAATCCCGGAGTTACCACAAAGTGAAGGCAAACTGAAAGAAATAAAGCCCACCCGATGCACCACCCGCGGATCAGGCGACGAACCGCTCCGGTGCCGCACGCAATCGACGCACAGCCCCTTTTCGCCACCGTCCACAGCCAATCCGATGAACGCCGATGGGTTCCCCCTACCGCAAGTGTAGGGGGGTGCCCCATCCCAGGTCGCAACGCTCTTGTCCAGAATCCAGATACGGGCCGATGTCAGAACGCAATCAGCCCGCATCCGCTGTAGAGCATGACGCCCGGCGCCTTTCGCGCCGGCTGACCCCTGGGACGGAGGTCATATGTTCGGTACCCGCATCTATCGCAGCAGTGTTGCCGCGCTGCTGTTCCTGCTGTTCGCCATTCCTTCGTTTGGCCAGTCGTTCCGGGTGCAATGCCCGCCCACCACGCCGGCACATCCGACGGCACTGCCGTCAGGCGCAGGAGAGCCCGCCTACACCGGGCCGTCCTACACCGGACAGACCTCCGCCTCGACCGGCGTCGTCAACGGCGCGATCAAGTGTCAGCAGATCTCGGGCGGTGACGGCTACGCGACGATGGCGAACGGCGTGCAGACCTACCTGTTCGCCTTCGGCCCGTTGTCGGGGCTCGCCGACATCAAGTCGGGCAATCCCGGCACCGAGTTCGCCTCGGTGTTCAACACCGTCGGCGACCCAAGGTCCGACCCGACCTACAACGGCGCGGTCGGCATAACGCCGGATCCGGAATCCGTGCCACCGGGCCAGTTGACCGGCCACGTCGATCCACGACCAATCATGGATATCGGCGTGATGAACGGCAACGAACCGGCGCCGATGATGGCGATCGACGAGGACGACGAGTTCTTCCTCACGCTGACCAACGTCGGGATGATCATGCGCCCCGATCTGTTCGAGCGGCACACCGTGCACTTCCACGGCTACCCGAACGCGTCGTCGTTCTATGACGGCGTGCCGGACGCGTCGGTTGCGATCAACATCGGCGCGAGCTTCACGTACTACTACCTCGCGCCGGATGCCGGCACCTACTTCTGGCACTGCCATATCACGCCGCCGGAACACCTGCAGATGGGCATGGTCGGCCAGATTTTCGTGCGGCCGCGCCAGAACCGCGTTCCTGGCGGCACTTCGCTGTACGCGTCGCTGCAGAAGCAGCAACTGGATCTGCGCACGGCATGCGGCAATGACATTCTGTGCACGACGCCACTGCCTCCTACGAACGGCGTTCTCCACGTCAACAACAAGAGCGGCACGCCGACGCTGTACGCGTACAACGACGGCGACGGCTCGACCGCCTACGACGTCGAATATCCGGTGCAGATACACGGCTTCGATCCGAACTTCCACTTCATCGGCATGACGTTCAATCCGGAGCCGTTCACCGACATGAAGGACAAGCTCTTCATGTTGAACGGACGCAGCTATCCGGACACCGTGAATCCGAACCCGCTCTCGACACCGGTCGCCGACGGTACGCAGCATTTTTCGCAACCGCTGCCGACGCTGATCAACATTCCGGCGGGTGGCCGCGCGCTGCTGCGGATTTCGGACCTCGACGTCACCGAGTATCAGACGCTCGCCTCGCTGGGGATTCCGATGCACGTGGTCGGCATCAACGCGCGCTTGCTGCGCGACATGTCAGGCAACGACATGACCTACAACACGAACTCGATCACGATGGGGGGCGGCGAATCGATGGATGTGATCCTCGACGCCAGCGACACGACGAAATACAAGCCGGGTGCGGTCTTTTACCTGTACACGCCGAATCTCGATCACCTGGCCAACGACCAGGAAAACTTCGGCGGCTTGATGACCGAGGTCCACATCTGCAACTCCGTGGACCCGACCAAGAAGTCCTGCACCTAGGAGAAGAGCCGTGGGACACATCACTCACAACACATGGATCGCCACGCTTGCGCGCTTCAGTCGGTTTGCGCGCATTGGGCGGCTTGCACGGTTCGGCGCGGCGCTGCTCGCCACGCTCTTCTGCCTGCACGCTCAAGCCGCCGCGCCTGGCATCACGGGGACGCACTTCGATCTGAGCGCCGAGGCGAACCGCATCACCCAGCCCGACGGCGCGAGCGTTTACTCCTGGGGCTATGGATGCCGAACGGCGCCGGCCGGTTTTTCGCCGTCCACGATCGCGGGTGCGAACTGTCCGAGCATGCAGATTCCCGGTCCGACGCTGATCGTCAAGCAGGGCGACGTCGTCACGGTGACGCTCACCAACAATCTGCCGGCCGCGGCGGGCAACACCTCGATCCTGTTTCCCGGATTCCAGGTGTGCGCCGCGGTGCTGAACCCCGACGGAACCTGTCCCGCCGCGCTCACCGGCTCGCCGGGCTTGCTGACCCGCGAGGCGGCTCACGGCACGACGGTGACGTACAGCTTCGTTGCCGCGACGCCTGGCACACATGCCTACTACAGCGGCACTCAGGGCGACCTGCAGATCGAGATGGGCCTGTATGGGGCGATCATCGTGTTGCCGACCTCGTCACCCGGCACAGTTGCGGTGCCGACTGGCTGCCGCGCGGTCGCGGCGACGCTGCCGGATGGGCAAACGGACTTCCGCAATGCCGGCGCGGCCTACAATCACATCGCCGCCTGCTACGACCGTGAGTATCTTTTTCAGTTCTCCGAAATGGATCCGCGTATTCATGCTCAGGCGGAACAGCAGGCGGCGAACGCGTGCACGGCGCCGAACGGCTGCATGACGGTCGAGACGGAGCCTTATCACCCGGCCTATTTCATGGTCAACGGCCGCTCGATGCCGGACGACATGGACCCGAACTACGCGGTGCAGTATCCGCATCAGCCTTATAACGGCAATCCGCACATGCACCCGGGTGAACTCGTGCTGTTGCGGATCATCGGCACCGGCCGCTGGCAGCACCCGTTCCACGAGCACGGCAATCACGTGCGAGTGCTGGCGCGCGACGGCAACATGCTGCTCAGCAAGACCGACTCGACCAAGGTAGCCGGCCCGCTGCTGTTCACGACGACCACCACGCCGGGCCTCGCGATGGACGGCATTTTCTACTGGACTGGCAAGGGCCTGAACTGGGATGTCTACGGACATAAGCCCGGGGACGTGTACACCGATCCCGCGCCGCAATTCGCGGCTTACCTCGGCAAGCCGGTGGTCTGCGTGCCCGACGTGAACGGCTACTACACGGCCGACCCGCACGCGCCGAATTACTACGAGTGGTGCGCCGATCACGCCAAGGCGCTCGAAGCGCATCCGTTCGGCAACGTCGCCAGCGGTGGGCCGGTCACATTGCCGGATTCGCACGTGGTAACCAACGGCTTCTGGTATGGCGGCAGTCCTTATCTCGGGCCGGACGCGACCATACGCGCCACTGCGCCCACCGGGACTACGCCGCCGAGCGGAACGGTCGTGAATCCACCGGCAACCGAAGCAGGCTTCGCATTCATGTGGCACTCGCATAACGAGCGCGAGATCACGACGAACAACATCTTCCCAGGCGGAATGATGATGATGATGCTCGTCGATCCACAAGCATTCGTGATCGACGAATCCAATTAGAGGCGGGGAGATACGCGATGAGATCCAACAAGTTTAGGGCGACGCTCTTCGACTTGCTCAAGGCAGGTGCCGCAGCGTCCATTCTGCTGACGGCCAGCGCGGTATCTTACGCTCAGGTCGTCAATCTGACAGCGAAAGCGGGCACTGCTACGTTGCCTGACGGACAAGCCGTGCCGATGTGGGGCTACAGCTGCTCGGCGGCGGCGGTTGCGCCGGCGACCTGCGCGGCGGCGAATCCGGGTGCCGGAGCAAGCTGGTCGCCCGTGGTGATCACCGTGCCGCCAGGACCGCTGACGATCAATCTCACCAATAGCCTGCCCGGCACCGTGCCGACCTCGCTCGTCGTGGTCGGGCAGCTGGGCGGCGGCCTCGGGACGACGGCGACGAGCATGCCGAGTCCGCCCCATCCGACGCAAACCGCGACGACCTGGCCGATTGCCACGACCGCCACCGGCGCGACCTTCACGCCGCCCGCGCAAGGGCCGCGCGTCCAGTCGTTTGCCACCGAGGTGACGACCGGCAAGACAACCGCGCTCAGCTGGAGCAACCTCAGCCCTGGCACCTATCTGATCGAGTCGGGCACGCATCCGTCGATCCAGGGGCCGATGGGGCTCTACGGCGTGCTGGTGGTGAAGGCGCCGGTCGGCGGCACCGTGAGCTGCCCGGTGGCGTCGCAGGTCTATCAGGCCTACACGAATCCGGCGACCTGCTATGACGCCGACGTGCCGCTCGTGCTGGGCGAAATCGATCCGGTGCAAAACACGGCTGTCGCCGCAGCGGTAACGACCACGGGCTTCAGCGAAACCCTCGCGTGGTCGGGCCAGCCCGGCGGCTGCGGCGATTCGAAGTCGACGGCGTTCGGCACCTGCTATCCGCCGACCGTGAACTACGATCCGCGCTACTACCTGATCAACGGCGTCGCCTTCGACCGGACTAATGCCGGCGGGTCTTCATTTGCCGCCACCGCGCCCGCCGGGACGGGCCAGGTGCTGGTCCGTTTCGTGAATGCCGGTTTGCGCATGCACGTTCCGTCGATAGTCGGCACACAAACCGGCAATCCCGCTGTATCCGGTTTCTCGCTGATCGCCGAGGACGGCAACGTGCTGCCCGGCAGTCCGCGGGTCCAGTCGGAAGTGTTTCTGGCGGCCGGCAAAACCTATGACGTGATGGTCAACGCACCGGCGGCCGGCACCACGGCGCTGCCGGTGTTCGACCGTGAACTGAGCCTGTCGACCAACAATCAGCGCGATGGCGGCATGCAGGCCTATATCGCCGTCAATGGTGGCGCGCTGCCGACGGCAGGGGCCGCGAATCAGAATGCGGTCGCCACTGGCTCCACGTACTACTTTGTTCCGGGCACCACGTTGACCGTGTCGGACCCGGCCAAGGGCGTGAAGGCCAACGATGTGAACGTGTATGGCGTCGAGGTCAAGACCACGACCACCGGCGGTGCATTGACGCTCAACCCGGACGGCACCTTCATCTATGTGCCGAATGCCGGCACGACCGCTGACAGTTTCGTGTATCAGGCCAATGGCAACCCCGCGGTAGCGGCAACGGTCAAGCTGGCCGCCTGCAGCGCTGCGAACGGCTGCCTGTCGGGTCCGCCGACGGCGAGTAACGGTGCTTACATCAGCAACATCGCGTCGCAGCTGCAGATCGGTGCGCCCGGCGTGCTGGCCTATGCCTCCGATCCGAAGGGACTGGCGATGACAGCGGCGATTTCGGGTGCCGTGACAGGCGGAGCCGTCACGCTGAATCCGGATGGGTCGTTCACCGCGATGCCGACGACACCGCCGGTCGGCAGCAATGCGACTGCCACGGTGACGTTCAAGTACACGGCGAAGAATTCGCAGAACACGTCGAGCACGGCCGCGACCGTGACGGTTACGTTCAAGGGTGGCAGCGGACTCGTCGTCAAGCCGCTTGACGGGCCGAGCACGGCGCCCGGCAAGACCCCGGTTCAGCTGACCGACTACCGCTGGATCATCGAGGAAGACCGCACGTTCCAGATCGATCCGGCGTGCCAGACAAACGCGGCGACGCGTCCGGCCACGTGCCCGCCACTGCCGGTTCCGAGTCTCGGCGCCAACTTCCACACCAGCTACATGCCGGTGGTGGCCGCGGGCTGTGTCGGCAAGGTTGCCTGCGAGTCGGGGCAAACCGTGTACGACCCGGCGAGCAACTCGCACTTGCCGGCAGTGTGCGATATCGGCAACGGCGTGTGCCGCACGACAGCTGCGCAACAGGTGCCGGTCGATCCGAAGCAGGTCGCGCTCGATCCGACGAAGCACTATTACATCTCTATCCTGCCAGGAGACGCCGGTAACAGCTTTGGGAATGGTGCGGGCTTGCCGCAGCCGGTCAATCCGGCGAACCCGAGCGGGCCGCAGAGACCGTTCGATATTTCCAAGGACTGCCCGTCGGGTCCCGGCGGCGCGGACTTTGCGCCCGGCACGGGCAAGTGCGGCCACACCATGGGCGGCGCTCCGATCGCCCCCGGACAGGCCAGCGTGAACGTGCTGTTGCAAGAAACGCCGATGGCGACCGCGAAGGTCTCGGTGTTTGTCTTCGAAGACGACGCCCCGCTGAATGGCGAGGTGGATGTCAGCGGCGGCACCGATACGTTCGGCACGGCGCGCGAACCAGGACTTGGAGGGTTCGAAATCAAGCTGTGGGACGACGCTGGTGGTACCGGTGACGCAACCGGACAGATGACCTACGACATGTTCAACATGCCGCTGTCCAATTCCCTGCAGGGGACGATCGATCCGATCACGGGACTCAATGCATGCCCGATTTCGACTTCGACCGACGGCCTTGTCGGCATGGTACCGACGTGTCCGAAATTCGAGTCGGACGGCAAGACGATTTCGCCGCTTGTCGGCCAGGCCATCATTGCCAATCTGATGCCCGGCCGCTACGGCATCGTCGCGACGCCGGCGGCCGACCGGATCGGCAGGGGCGAGGAATGGCTGCAGACCAACACGCTGGACGGACAGAAGGGGCACGACGCGTTCATCAAGGTGGGTGGGCCGGCGTACTTCCAGGAGTTTGGGCCCGCAGGCTTCCACGTGGCGATAGGCTTTGCCAATCCGAAGATCATCAATGCCCGTCTGCCGCTCCTCTGCGCAACGCAGACGTGCAACAACGGACTCAAGGGCAGGGTAACGAACCTGCACTACAGCCGTCCGCCGAACGAGAATCTGTATGGTTCCGGCTCGCGCACCTCGCTGAGTTTCACGCAGTGCTATGTCAGCGTCGGCGATCCGGATGGCGAGGACATGGCGTTCACCAAGTGCAACGCCGACGGGACGTTCAGCTTTAGCGGCTTGCCCGCGGGCACGTTCAGAATCACGATCTTCGATCAATGGAACGATCAGATCGTCGATGGGCTCGCGACGGCGGTGCAACTGGCGAACGGCCAGACCACGAATGTCGGGGATATTTCGGTGCTCCAATGGCACACGAATCTCTACACCCGCACATTCATGGATCTGAACGGCACCGGCGTCTCGCAGGCGAGCGACCCGGGACTCCCGCTGGTGCCGACCAATATCCGCTTCCGTGACGGCAGCTATTCGAACTTCAACAACACCGACATGAACGGTTATGCATCGTTTAACGAAGTGTTCCCGCTGTTCAACTGGTATGTCGTCGATACCGACGAAACCCGCTTCAAGCAGACCGGCGTTCATGTGGTCTACGACTCGGGCGGACCGCCCGACGGCACGCCCGGCGGCGGTACCTCGACCATCGCTGCCAACTACGCCAACACGCTGGAATCCACCACGGCGCACCTGCCGACGAATCTGCGGGTGCCGGGCGCGGTGTACTGCAACGATGCGGACTGCAACGACCGCACGGGCACGAATCCGTCGACGGGCCGGGTCGATCCGCCGTGGGTGACCACGATGGGCTGGCAAGGCTTCTCCGGCCAAAGCTCCTTTATCGAGTTCGGCAAGGCGCAGTTCGGTGCTACTGAAAACGGCGGCATCAGGGGCGAAGTCATCTATGCCTCGACACGCCCGTTCGACGATCCGTCGCTGCTGATCCACACGAAGTGGACGCCGGATGTGCCGAACGTCACCGTGAACCTGTATCAGGAAGGCGCCGCGGCGGACGGCACCACCAGCCTGACGCTGGTGGACACGACGAAGACCGCCAGCTGGGACGACTGGGCGCAAGGCTTCCGTTCCGACGGCATGCCGAACATGAACTGCCCGGGACAGGAGACCACCGACCCGTTCTTCTTCACGTTGAAGAACACCACCCAGTGGCTCGACCCGCAGAAGCGTGTGTTGCCGAATAATTCGCAGTTCAAGTGCTACGACGGCATGCATGCGTTCAACCAGCTGCAGCCCGCGCCGTACGACGGGATGTACCGGTTCCCGAGCGTGACTGGCCGCAATCCGACGAGCGGCAAGCCGACCGCGACGAACTGCAAGGTCTGTGTGGCCAATCCTTCTGGCGACGGCACGCAGATGCTGCCAGCCGGCAAGTATGTGGTCGAAATCATCATGCCGCCGGGCTATGAACTGGTGAAGGAGGAAGACAAGAACATCCTGATCGGCGACAACTACATTGCGCCGGTCTCGCAGCAGTTCGCCGGCATTGGCGCCATCTTCATCCTGCCCGACCAGGCTGCGATGAACTCCACCTATAACCGTAACAATGCGCAGAATCCGACCCAGAATCTCGGCTCGAACACCTTCCCGCGCAACGAGGGTGACACCGGCAGCATCGAAGAGTTCTGGCCTTGCGTCGGTGAGATGCGCATCGTGCCCGACTTCATCAGCCTGTTCCCGGGCTCGCAGGAAGTCTCGCCGTTCGCGGGCGCCTCGCGGCACCTTTGCGACCGCAAGGAAGTGACGGTGTCGCCGCAGATGACCGCGCTAGCGAAGTTCTGGATCTTCAGTTCGACGCACGTCGCCGCGCACTACACCGGCTTCATGCTGGATGACTTCTCTTCGGAGTTCGACCCGTACTCGCCGCAATTCGGTGAAAAGTTCGCGGTGCCGAACGTGCCGATCTCGATGAAGGATTTCGCCGGCAACGAAGTCGCCCGCACGTACTCGGATCAGTGGGGTATCTTCAACGGGCTGAACTATTCGACGTGGCAGGTCAACCCGCCGAACCCGACCGGTTACGCGCCGACGATGATGGTCGCCTGCATGAACGATCCCGACATGCCCGATCCGGCGCATCCCGGCCAGACGGTTCGCGATCCTCTGTTCAACCCGGCATACAGCCAGTTCTGCTACGAGATTCCGTTCATGCCTGGACAGACCCAGTACATGGATACGCCAGTGGTGCCGGTCTCGGCCTTCGCGGAGGGCTACAACCAGCCTGACTGCGCGTACCCGGATGCCACGCCGGCCATCTCCAGCGTGACGGGCGACGCGATCAGCGGCGGCGCGGGACCGTGGGTCAGCGCTCCGCTGCACACGCTGACCATCAACGCACAGGGCAATGCGCAGGTGCCGAACCATGCCTACACGGGTCCGGCCGCGACCACCGCGCCGTTCAATCAGAAGTTCCTGACGCGCCACTATGGCTTCGGTACCGAGCCTTCCGCATGTGCGCTCGGCCTCCCGTGCCAGAACGTCACGATCGGCGGCGTGCCTGCATCCGTGCAGTCATGGAGCGACACGCAGATCAAGATCACGGTTCCGATCCTGCTGCCCACGCAGTCGAGCTGCCCGATCCAGCAGCGCAACGTGCTGAGCCCCACGTCCTGCGGTGAACTCGTCATCACGGCGGCTAACGGCAAGCGTTCGATCGACACCGTCACGGTGACGATCGGAGGCAAGACGCCAACCTACGTGAACGGCGAGAACGCCACGAGCAACGCGATCCAGACCGCGATCGACACCGCCACTCCGGGCGACATGATCGTCGTCGGTCCGGGCGTGTATAACGAAATGCTGCTGATGTGGAAGCCGGTCCGGCTGCAAGGTGTCGGTGCGACGTCGGTGACCGTCAACGCCAATACCCACCCGTCCGGCAAGATGGACCCGTGGCGCAGGCAGGTTGGCTGTCTGTTCGGCGACGCATTGAACGGCGGCCTGCTGTCGGCGAGCAATCCGTACGATCCGACCGGCACGTATTCCTGCCCGACCGCGATGCAGCGCAAGGTGGACGCGATTCCGTTCGAACCGGCCTCCGGTTGGGATTTCAACCTGAACGGCAATCTGGCTGAACTGCTGATCGAGCCGACGCTGATGGGCGCGTATGAAGGTGCGGCCATTACGGTGCTGGCCAAGGGCGTGAAGGACGTGACGGTGAACGGCGTGCCGCAACCCGACCCGAACTGCACCGCGAACGGCATCTGCACGCCGCTCGCCGGGCCGACCCTGCTGCAGCCGAACCCGCCGGATTGCGTGAACTACCCGAGCAACTTCCTGTGCAATCCGTCGCGTATCGACGGCATGACCTTCACCAACAGCTCGCAAGGCGGCGGCGGGATCTACCTGCACGGCTGGAATCATTACACGGAGGTGTCGAACAACCGTGTCTTCGCCAACGCAGGCACGCTCACGGGCGGTATCACGGTAGGTCAGGTCGAAACGGCCGAGGCGACCATCGCCGCGGACGGCGTCACGGAAGTGCCGTTCCTGCTGAACCAGCATGTGAACGTGCACAACAACGCGGTGACGTCGAATGCGTCGTACGGCGATGAAATCAACTCGAACACGCCTTCGTCCGCGGGTGGCGTGACCTTCTGCACCGGTTCGGACTACTATCACTTCAACTACAACTGGGTCTGCGGCAACATCAGTGCCGGCGACGGCGGCGGGGTCGCGCACTTCGGCTTCAGTGCCAACGGCGACATCTCGCACAACTGGGTGTTGTTCAACCAGAGCAACAACCCGACGCTGCCGACGTACGGTGGCGGCATCATCGCCCAGGGCGTACCGCCTGACGGCACGTTCTGCGAGAACGCCGCGGTCGACACCGATTGCGCACCGGAGCTGTCGGACGGCATTGGCCCGAACCTCGTGATCGACGGCAATCTGATTGTCGGCAACACGGCGGAAAGCGGCAAGGGCGGCGGCCTGCGTCTGCAGAACGTCAACGGCACGGAGGTGCAGCGCAGTCCGAGCAACGCGAATGCGTGGTATCACGTTAGCGTGACGAACAACATCATCGCTAACAATGTGGCGGGCTGGGGAGGCGGCGGTGTCTCGCTGCAGGATGCTGTGGCCGTGAGCTTCATCAACAATACGGTCGTCTCCAACGACGCGACGGCGTCCGCGGGCGTGCTGTTCAATACGGCCGCGGCCGCGCAGGCCAACGTCGGGCCGCCGAACTGCACGACGGTGGGATCGGAAACGACGTGCTCGCCGATCACGACGTCGGTTTATCAGCCGGCCGGACTGGAGACCGCGCAGCACACCGCGAACTTCATCGTGGCATTCACCAATCCGAGTGTGGCCTGTCCGGCGGGATTGCCCAACTGCACGACGTTCTCGAACCCGGTGCTGAGCAACGATGTGTTCTGGCAGAACCGCACCTTCTTTATCACTGTGGGAGGACAGAACAAGAGTATCGCGGGCCTGCAGAACGCGGTCTCGCTGAACCCGACGTTGAATCAGACCGGCAAGGCGACGGGCTACTGCGATCCGAGCGCGGTGTACTGGGACATCGGCGCGTACGGCGATAAGTCGGCGAGCACCCGTCAGGCGGCTTTGACGATGCATCCGCAGTACTCGATCCTGACCGATGCCGGCGACTACCCGGGAGCGCACAACAGCAATCTGAACCCGGCCGTGGTGCATCAGTACTGCAACGGCTCGCGTGTGCCGCCGGAGGCAGGTGGAATCGGCATCGTGGTGCCCCCGGGCATCGCCGATACGGTTCTGCCGAATCCGCTGTTCAGCCTGACGCCTTCGGCGACGCCGGATGAAGGCAACAACTGGATCAACATGTCGTACGGTCCGCTGTCGCTGTTCAACGAAGCGCTCACGTCGGGCATGCCGGGCTACAACGTGGTACTGGGCAACTACTCGATCAATGCCGGTTCGCCGGCGATCAATACCGGTACCGCGACCGGTGCGCCGAATCACGACATCTACGGCACGTCACGGCCGCAGGGACTCGCGTACGACATCGGCGCAGTCGAGTATGTGCAGCCGCCCCTGCTCGGCGGCGGCGCCCCGATCGATCCGCTCGCATTGGGTGGCTCGTCAGGTGGTGGTCTGCTTGGTCTGTTCAAGCTGGCGACGCCGATCCTGCAGAATCTGCAGGGGCAGCAGGGGCAGCAGCAGTCGCAGAACGGACGGTGAGAGGGGCGTGACGATGAAAGCTCGTTCCCTCACGATGTCAGCGGCAGCGCGGTTGGCGAGCGGAGTGTGTCTGACCGCGGCCCTGGTTCAAGGGGCCGCGGCCTGGCCTGGTTCACCGGCGGCGGCCCAGCCCAGGCACTCGCCGTATTTGCCGGTGAGCGTGTCGCAGCATGCCAGGACCTACTACGGGATGATGAAGGGCATCGACAACCTGAGCGTGCGCCGCACCGCATCGGGCAATCTGATCCGCTTCAGCTACCGGGTGACGGACCCGCAGGCGGCGCAATTGCTTGGCGAGAAGACCGCGACCGCCTATCTGTTCGGGGAGACGAGCCACGCCGTGCTCGAAATTCCGGTCATGGACAAGGTCGGCCCGTTGCGCCAGACGGGCCCGCTCGAAACCGGCCATGAATACTGGATGGTGTTTTCCAATAAGGGCAGTCCGATCAAGGCGGGTGAGCGGGTCGACGTGTTCATCGGCTCGCTTCATGTCGATGGTCTGATTGTCGAATGATCGCGGCACAGCGATCAGCAACATAAATACGGGAGGTGACTCATGATCCGGTTTCCTTTGAAAGCGATCTCGGCGGCCTGCGTGGCCGGTCTTCTGGCATCCGGCCCGGCGGCGTTCGCGGCCTCCGCCGCGGGAACGGCGCAGGCCGCCGCGGCGAGTCACCTGAGCGCGACGCAGATTGTCGAGCACAACGTCGCGGCGCGCGGCGGGCTTCAGGCATGGCATGCGGTCAACACGATCACGATGTCGGGGCAGCTCGAGGCCGGTGGCACGAAGAACACCAAATTGCCGTTCACGATGACGATGAAGCGGCCGAACAAGAGCCGCTTCGAGGTCCGCTTCAATGAGCAGACTGCGTTTCAGGTCTACGACGGCGCACAGGGCTGGAAGGTCCGGCCGTTCCTCGGGCGCAACGAAGTCGAGGCGTATACCCCCACGGAGGCGAAGTCGGCCGCCGCATCGGCGGACCTGGAAGGGCCGCTGATGGACTATGCGAGCAAGGGTTCGCGGGTCGAAGCGCTGGGTATGGAATCGGTGGAAGGGCACCGTGCGTACGTGCTGAAGCTGACGACCAAAGACAATACGTCGCGCCGCATCTGGATCGACGCGAGCAGTTTTCTCGAACTGAAGATCGACGGTGAGCCGCGCAAGCTCGACGGCCGGATGCACAACGTCGCCATTTTCTATCGCGATTACAAGAAGGAAAACGGGCTCGTCATTCCCCACACGCTGGAAACCGTCGTCAGCGGAGTCAGCCCGTCGCACAAGTTGACGATCGAGCATGTCACGGTGAATCCGACAATGGACGACGCCCTGTTTGCGAAGCCGCAGTTGGCCGCGGCTAATGCGGCTAATGCGGCTACGGCTAAAGTGGCGAGCCACTAGCCATCATGCGTGCGAGGTCCATTGCCATGACACGAGTCGCACTGTGGATGCTCATCGGCTGCCTGACGGCGGCGGTGTACGCGAGCGAACAGATACCGGAGCACGATCTGACCGTGGATCAGATCGTCGAAAAGAATGTCGACGCCAGGGGCGGCCTTGAAGCATGGCGGAAGATCCAGACGATGGCCTGGGTCGGGCACGTAGATAGCGCGAATGCTCCGTCGGAGGGACTGCCGTTTTCGCTCGCGCTCGAACGTCCGAACAAGACGCGCTTCGAGATCACCGTGCTCAACCATCGCGCTGTGCGCGCATTCGACGGCAAGCAAGGCTGGAAAACGAGCCCGAGCGCCACCGGCAGCGGTGAACTGCGGCCATACACCATGGACGAACTGAGGTCCGCGCACGACGAGCAGGTGATCGACGGGTTGCTGATCGACCATCAGGCCAAGGGTATCGCCGTCACGCTCGACGGCATGGACAAGGTGGACGGACACGACGCCTACCGCCTCGCCGCAAAGCTGCCTTCGGGGGCGACGCGTCATGTGTGGGTCGACGCGCAGAGCTTTCTCGACGTGAAGTACGACCGCGAGGCGCGCGGCCCTCGCGGGCCTGTCACTGTGGAAATCAAGTACAGCGACTACAAGAACGTCGACGGCGTGCAGGTGCCGTTTATGATCGAAAGCGGCGTAGTGGCGGCGGGCAAGAGCGACAGGCTGACGATCGAAAAAGTGTCGATCAATCCGCCGCTCAACGACGCGATGTTCGCGCGGCCGGGCACGCCGGTTCACCGCAATTCGGTGTCGGTGAATGCCGAGGCGTCGCTGCCCATGCCCCCCACCCTGAACCGGCCGAGCCCCTAACCATGGACCGCGCTCGGGGCAACCGGGGAGCCATCGCGCGGGCGCGGTCGTTTGCCGCGCTCGCGTTGGTTCAATGCGCGTTGCTCGCGGCGTCGATCGTACCGGCGGGCAAGGCCAACGCCGCCCCACCGGCGCAAGCAGCGCTGCCGGTCACGAGCGCGAGCACCGGGGAGGCAATCTTCCAGAAAGGCGTGCTGGGTTCAGGCGAACCGATCGAGGCGATGCACGACGGCGGCGTGAACCTGCGCGGCGCCGCCGCGGCCTGCATGAATTGCCATCGGCGCAGCGGCCTCGGTTCACGGGAAGGGAATAACAACATCCCGCCGATCACCGACCGGTATCTGGTGCACCCTCGCGCAGACAGTCCTGACGATCTCGACATCCCCTACGTTCCAAGCATGCGCACCAATCGCGAGCCCTACAACGATGCGACGATCGCACGAGCAATACGCGAGGGCCTCGACTCGGAAGGCAAGCCGCTGAGCAATCTGATGCCTCAGTACGCGCTGAACGACGCCGACATGGGCGCGTTGATCGCCTATCTGAAGCGCCTCGATCGGCATCCGCCAACTGGCGTCACCGACACCGTGCTGCACTTCGCGACGATCATCACGCCGGATGCGGACCCGGTGAAACGGCGCGGCATGCTCGATGTGCTCAAGCAGTATTTCGAGGACAAGAACATATTTCCACTCGGTGCAACGCCGCCGCTGCGCTCGTCGCGAAAGATGATGTTCATGGTCAATCGCCGCTGGGAACTGCATGTGTGGGAGCTCAGCGGACCGCCATCGACGTGGCATGAGCAGTTGAAGCGCTATCTGGCTGAGCAGCCGGTGTTTGCCGTGCTGTCCGGACTCGGCGGCAAGAACTGGGCGCCGGTGCACGACTTCTGCGAGCAGGAGGCCGTGCCGTGTCTGTTTCCCAACGTGGAAGTGCCGGTGGAAACCGACCAGGATTTCTATTCCGTGTATTTCTCGAAGGGCGTGCTGCTCGAGGCGGATCTGCTCGCGCGGAAGATTCGCGATGAAGCGGGCGGCAAGACTTCGACAGTGAAGACAACGGTCTGGCAGGTCTATCGCACCGGCGACAACGGAGAGCGGGGCGCGCAGGCGCTGGCTGCTGCGTTGAAGGGACACGGCATCGCGGTGTCGAGCCGCGCGCTTGCGCCAGGTGACAGTGTCGCTCACGCCCTGCACGGCATTTCGCACTCAGACGTGCTCGTGCTATGGCTGCGTCCGCCCGACATCGCCGCGCTCGCGCATCTGCCGCCGCCGTCGAACACTGTGTTCATGTCGGGGCTGCTGGGCGGACTCGACAGCACTCCGCTGCCGGCGGACTGGCGCACCGTCACGCGCCTTGCGTATCCGTTCGATTTGCCTGACGGACGGCGGGTCCGTGTCGACTATGCGTTCGGCTGGTTCTCGATCCGCAAGATCCCGATGGTCGCGCCGCAGGTCCAGGCGGACACCTATCTCGCGTGCGGCCTCCTGGCGGAGACGCTGAGTCATATGGTCGATGCGTTCGAGAGGGACTACCTGATCGAGCGCATTCAGGACATGCTCGAACGCCGCATCCTGACGGGCTATTACCCACGCCTGACGCTGGCGCCGGGGCAGCGCTTCGCGTCCAAGGGCGGCTATATCGTCCGCTTTGCCGAGCCGGATCGAGTCCGGATCGTTGCCGATGGGGACTGGATGGTGCCGTGACGATGGGGGTGGCGGGCGCGAGCCCTCGCGAGCGCAGTCGCCAACGCGCCATTGAGCGTCCCACCTACCGCAGGAATAGGACATTGCCCCATGCCGGTTCCTGCCGCCCATTTGCACAATAGAACCGTGGCCTGAGACACGTCAGGCGTAAATCACGGTGCAGGGAGAAATAGCCATGGTCCGGACTATTATCAGTAATCCTGCATTTAAATACTGGCTGCGATGTGGCTGGATCGCAGCCTTCGTGGCGCTTGCTCTGTTCCAGGCTTCTATCGCACACGCGCTGCCAATCTTCGCGCGCCAAACGGGGCAGAGCTGCGTGGCGTGCCACGCCGGCGGTCAGTTTCCCGAGCTCACGCCCTACGGGCGCATGTTCAAATTAAATGGCTATACGCTTGGCGAGCGCACGATTCCGCTCGCCGTGATGGGCACGGTTGACGCGACCAAGACCCGGCACAACAACGACGTCAACGGGAATCCGATCTCGCCCAAGGACGGCAATCTGACCTGGGACGCGGCCAGCATTTTCCTCGCCGGCAAGATTACCGACAAAATCGGCGCATTCGCTCAATATACCTATACGAACTACGATCACCAGGACGCCAGCGGCAAGTGGGTCGGAAAATGGGCATCGGACAACACCGATTTCCGTTTCGTGGAGCGGATTGTCAGCGAAGCGAGCGACTTCATATTGGGCGTGACGTTGCACAACAATCCGACTGTGCAGGACGTCTTCAACACCGCGCCTGCATGGAGTTACCCCTATATCTCTTCGTCAACCAGCGCGGTTGGCTCGCCGCCGTTCACCACGCTGATCGAAGGCGCGCTGGCGCAGCAGGTGGTGGGCATTGGCGGCTATCTGTACTGGAACAAGCTGCTGTACGCGGAGTTGACCGGGTACAGCACGGCCGACGGAATCTGGTCGTTCCTGAGCCATGGCAACAAGGCCGGCGACCTCGCACACCCGCAGGTCTATCTGAAAGGCTACAACCCCTACTGGCGTGTTGCGCTGACGCACGAATGGGGGCCGCATAACATCATGGTGGGCACGTTCGGCCTCTTTGCGGACGTCTATCCCAACGATCCGAATGCGTTTCCTATCTTCACGCAGGGCGTGACCCGTTTCCGTGATGTCGGTGTGGACGCGCAGTATCAGTACCTGCTCGAACCGCATACGATCACCGCGCAGGCTCGTTATATCCGCGAGAACATCAGTGATCCGAATAATTTCATCTACGCCGACAGCCAGTCGGCGAATCTCAAATCGGTGCTGCTGAAAGCATCGTATATCTATCAGGCCAAGTACGGCATCAGCCTGTCGTACTTCAGCGTGACGGGCAGCACCGATAGCGCCGCCTACGCCAGCAGCGCGAATTTCTCGCCCGACACGCAAGGCTGGACCCCGGAAATTTTCTGGATTCCGGTGCCGAACATACGGATCGGCCTGCAATACACGCATTTCACCAAATTTCTCGGATCCCGCTCGAACTACGACGGAAACGGGCGCAACGCGTCGGATAACGACACGCTGTTCGTCTACTTATGGGCAGCGTACTGGTGACGGTTTTTCTTTTCAGACATTGGAACAGGTAGTGGCAAGGAGGTTCGTGACATGAAAAAGATAGCGCAAATCATCTCTCTTGGGATGGCGCTGGCAGGGACGGGCTGTCACGACATGGACCGCTCAAGGGCGGTCGATAACCCTGCTGTCGCGGGCAAGACCATCGCGCTGCAAGTCTGCTCGAACTGCCATGGCGTGAAGGGCGTATCTGTATCGCCGGCTTTTCCCAAGCTGGCGGGGCAGCGACGCGAATACCTCGTCGATCAATTGGCGGACTTCAAGACTCATGCGCGATCTGACCCGAACGCCAAGCGGTTCATGTGGGGCTTTACGCACCTGAGCGAAGCGCAGATCGACGAACTGGCGGCGTATTTTTCGAGTCAGACGCCGGTGATGGGCGAAGCCGCCGATCAGTCACTCATGGTTGAAGGCAAGGCGATCTTCACATCGGGGTTGCCGGACAAGGGTGTCGCCGCATGCGTGTCGTGCCACGGCAAGCATGGCGAGGGCATGAATCAGTTTCCGCGGCTCGCCGGACAACATGCGGACTATGTCTACAAGCAGCTGCTGGTTTTTCAGCACAACGTCGAGCAAAGGCCGCGTGGTGAAATCATGAAGGCGATCTGCAGCAACATGTCGGAGCGGGATATGCGCGCCGTTGCGGCCTTCGTCGAGGCGTTTCCGCCGGAAACCGAGGCAGCGGCCAACCCGCCGGCCGACCAATGAACACGCTGCCTTACCGGTCACCGCGCGCGCAGGCGGGGCGGGGCAGACTGCACGCCGGGCGGCCGCTCTGCGTGGCGAGGGCGAGCCGCTGCACGGCGGCGGTGCCCACCAGGACACAGGCATCGTTGTTGAGATCGCCGTGGTTTGGAGCGCCGGTCGTATTGAGGCGGACGGGTGGCGCTCCGTCCGCCGGCGGGCGCTTTTTTTTCAATCGACAGTGCACGCTCGCAGAGCGATTGGCGAAGCGCGCGCGTAGCGATATCGGTCCATAGCATGCGTCCGGTGTCGCATTGATAGATCTGCGCAACGGTGAAGGCCATGAACCCGACACGATTGTCTCTTGATGCCGGTACGCCGGACCGTGGGTCCGTGCTTCGACGGGACGGCGTAAAGCTGGATGCACGAGCGTTGGCACCGCTCGACGAGCGCCCCTTTCTGATACGCCTCGGCATCGTCGACTGGCTGTTTGCCCTTGCCATGGTGGCGGGCGCGGGGTTCGCGCTGTCGCGCTACTACCCGTTCATGAACTACTACGACAAGCTGGTGCTGGTGGGCGCGGTGCCGGTGTTCGTGGTGCTCGGCTGGCGCTGGAAACCGGTGCGTCCGCTGATGGTGGGGATCGCGGCGCTGTCGCTGCTCGCGATCCAGATCTATCACGGCGATCTCAGCCGCGCGGATAACGCGTTCTTCCTTAAGTATTTCCTGTCGAGCCAGTCCGCGATCCTGTGGATGAGCGCGCTCTTCGTGTTCGCCACCGTGTTCTACTGGATCGGCCTCCTGTCGCGCTCGCCGACCGGCGCC
>DASVNP010000159.1:0-3467 GCA_036383775.1 Paraburkholderia sp.
GCGGTCTGCGCGATACGGGGATGAGGCGTGACGAGCGCCGCGCGTTTGAGTTGCGCGATTTCGTCGGCGGTGAGGTGGTCTTGCGCGAGCTCGTGCAGATTGCGCACGCCCTCGGAGCTGGTGAGCAGCCACGTATGCGGCTCACCGGCGAGCAGCGCATGCACGCGCGCCCAGCCGCCGATGGACGGCTCCGGCACGAGGCGCCGGTACGCCGCGACCGTCTCGACCTCGGCGCCCGCTTCGCGCAGACGCTCGGCGAGCCACTCGCGCCCGCCGTCGCCGCGCACGATCAACACGCGCTTGCCTTCCAGGCTGGCCGCGCCGAGTGCCGCGTCGATTGCCGCGAAAAGGCCCTCCGAATCGAAGCGTGCGGTGTCTTCATCGGTGCCGGACGGCGGGCTGATCACCTGATAGGCCGGCGCGGCGACGCCATGACGCGCGAGCGCCTGCACGCTGCCGGGCCCGACCACGCCGATCGGCAGCGCATACGGCCAGATTGTGTCGCTGCGGGCGAAAGCGTGATCGACGGCGTTAGGCGAAACGAACACCACAAGCGAATAGCGTTCGAGCGAAGCCAGCGCCGCGCGCAGCGGCGCGTCGTCCGTGACGGGGGCGATGTCGATCAGCGGGAAGTCGAGCGTGGCGATGCCGGCGGCGGCGAGTCGGGTGATTAGTTCGTTCGACTGACCGGCCGGTCGCGTAATCACGACCGTGAACGGCGTCTCGCCGACGGAGGAAGATGCGTTGCCGGGATTGTCGGCTGCCATTAGTCGCCGGACGCCGCGCTGTCAGCGGCGCTATCTTTCTGCGCCGCCGCGGGACCGCTGGCGCTGCTCAGCGCGCGAACGATCTCCATCGCACCCTGCGCCTCGAGCGCGTCCGCCACTTCCTTGCCCAGCGCGACCGCGTGCTCGACTGTGGGTGCCGGCGCCGATGCCTGCGCGCTCAGCACGCGCTGACCGTCGGGCGTGGCCACGATGCCGCGCAGATGCAGCGCGCCGTCGTGCCAGGTGGCATACGCCGCGAGCGGAACCTCGCAACTGCCGCCGAGCGCGCGTGAAACCATGCGCTCCGCTTCCACGGCGGCCGCCGTATGCTCGTGATGCAGCGGGGCAAGCCATGCCGCGAGCTCCGCGCGGTCGGCGCGAATCTCGATGCCGAGCGCGCCCTGGCCCGCCGCGGGCAAGCTGTCTTCGGGATCGAGCAGCGCACGGATGCGCTCGCCGAGGCCCAAGCGCTTCAGGCCGGCTGCGGCCAGAATGATCGCCGCGTAATCGCCGCGATCGAGTTTGGCCAGACGTGTGTCCAGATTGCCGCGCAACGGCCGCACTTCGAGATGCGGGTAACGCATGCGCAGCATGGCTTCGCGGCGCAGGCTGGAGGTGCCGACCACGGCGCCGGGCGGCAGCGCGGCGAGCGAGTCGTAGTCATTGGAGACCAGCGCGTCGCGCGGATCTTCGCGCTCCATGATGGCGGACAGCGCAAAACCCTCGGGCAGTTCCATCGGCACGTCTTTGAGCGAGTGCACGGCGAGGTCGGCGCGGCCGTCGGCGAGCGCGGCTTCCAGTTCCTTGACGAAGAGGCCCTTACCACCAACCTTCGATAAAGTGCGATCAAGTATTTGATCGCCACGTGTTGTCATTCCGAGGATTTTTACGTCACAAGATGGATATAATTTGTGCAGCGCACATCGCACATGCTCCGCTTGCCACATGGCAAGGCGGCTTTCTCGCGACGCAATCACAAGCGTGTGGGGTGGCGTGGAAAACGTCTCGGTGTTCATTAGCTTGCTGATCGAATGTCGGGATGTAATAACAATCAATGTTAGCACGCGCCCTTGTGTCTCAAGGCACAGCGCAGCGCCGTGCTGAAGCGGTATCGTTGGAGGAGACGGGCTTCGCGCGGTGTCGCGCCTGCCCCATCCCAGCCTGTTCACGCACGGTCGTTCGCGCACCGGGCCGCGGCATGCGGGATGATGCAATGCGGCGCAACCCGCCGCGGGTGCCTCGCGTGCAAGCCGCATCACAAGTGCGCGGCGCGATTCAGGCACGCATCCCCTCTCAGGCATGTCGCCACCGGCGCATACCGTTTCGAGCAGTTCAAGTTGCAACTCATAGTGCAGTTCCGCAGTAGCAGTTCATCAATCAACAGACCCTGGCTTCCCTGAGGAAACCCATCGTGACGTCTTCCGGATCGGCGCGCCCTGACCGCCGCAACACTGCATCGCCCAACGCTTACGCGGCCGACGCCGCCGCGGCGCCCGCCGACTCTGCTGTAACCGCCGCTCAGCCGGCGCCGGCCAAACGTACGGGCAAGACCGCCCAGGCGGCCAAAGCCGGCAAGGGCGCCAAAGCCTCCGCACCCGTCAAGGCGGACAAGGCTGGAAAAGCCACGAAGGCTGAGAAGGCCGTAAAGGTCGTGAAGGTGGACCCGGCCGTAGAAGCCGCCTCCGCCACCCAGGCGCGCAAACCGGCCAAGGCCGGTGCCACGAAGCTCAAGGCCGCCAAGGAACAGCCGGCCGCACAAACAAGCGCAACACCGGCGGCCGCGCCGAAGAACAACGGCCGCACGCGCGAGGACAAGGATCACCCGCTGTTCCAGGACATCCGCTATCTGGGTCGCCTGCTCGGCGACGTGCTGCGCGAGCAGGAAGGCGACGCGGTATTCGACGTCGTCGAAACGATTCGTCAGACCGCCGTGCGTTTTCGCCGCGAAGACGACAGTGCCGACGCGCAGACGCTCGACAAGAAGCTGCGTTCGCTGAGCCCCGAGCAAACGGTCAGCGTGGTGCGCGCGTTCAGCTATTTTTCGCATCTTGCGAACATTGCTGAAGACCGCCACCGCAATCGCCGTCACCGGATTCACGAGCTGGCCGGTTCGACCTCGCAACCGGGCACCATCGCTCACGCACTGGAGCGGCTCGTCGAAGCCGGCTCGGCCGCGACGCCCGTGCTGCAGCAGTTCTTCAACGACGCGCTGATCGTGCCGGTGCTCACCGCGCACCCCACCGAAGTGCAGCGCAAGAGCATTCTCGACGCGCAGCACGACGTCGCGCGCCTGCTCGCCGAGCGCGACCAGCAATTGACCGACCGCGAACGCGCGCACAACGAAGCGATGCTGCGCGCCCGCGTCACGTCGCTGTGGCAGACGCGCATGCTGCGCGACTCGCGCCTGTCCGTAGCCGACGAAATCGAAAACGCGCTGTCGTACTACCGCGCCACCTTCCTCGAGGAAATCCCGGCGCTCTACACCGATATCGAAGAAGCGCTCAAGGAGCACGGTCTCGACGCGCGCCTGCCGCCGTTCTTCCAGATGGGCAGCTGGATCGGCGGCGACCGCGACGGCAATCCGAACGTCACCGCCGAGACGCTGGAAAACGCGATCACCCGCCAGGCCGCGGTGATCCTCGAACACTACATGGAGCAGGTGCACAAGCTCGGCGCCGAACTGTCGGTGTCGAACCTGCT
>DASVNP010000160.1:0-14023 GCA_036383775.1 Paraburkholderia sp.
CTTCCCATCCCGAACAGGACCGTGAAACGACTCCACGCCGATGATAGTGCGGATTACCCGTGTGAAAGTAGGTCATCGTCAGGCTCCCCCTGCAGTAACAGAAACCCCACCCAAAAAGGTGGGGTTTCTGCGTTTACGGCGCAGAAAACGCGGCCGGAAAAACCCGCTGTCTCACGTGCAAACGGGGCACGCGAAACACGCGGCGCGGAAACCGCCGCGCATCACCATCTTCAGTCCCTCCCCAGCCACAGCGCGTCAGCATAGCCCGTCAGTTCCAGATACGCGCGTCCCACCTCCACGCCTTCGCGGTTCACCCGCACCGCGCCCTCCCAATCGCCGCTTCCTCCCCCGAAACAATCCGATCCAAGTCCTGTCCGCGTAACCCGTTCTACACGCGACTTCATTTCCGTCCCTAAAGCCCTTCCTGCGCCCATCGCCAGCCCCACTTTGTCTTAACATCACTCTCAAAATACTGTATAAATATACAGTAAAACTCGCAACTTCCTGCTTGTCCGATGCCGGGCAGGGTGGAGCGTTCCCTATTGAAAGAGCGTGTCTATGGCAGCAGCGATTCAGCTCGCGACAACTGCACTGCCGTCGCAATTGCGACGGCAGGTGTGGCAGGGCAATGAGCTTGCCGAGGCGGACTCACGTGTGATTTCCAGCGGCTATGCCGCACTGGACCAACTGTTGCCGGGACAAGGCTGGTCGGCTGGCGGTCTGACGGAGTTATTGGTCGAGCATGGCGGAGTGGGCGAAGTGCGCCTGCTGGCCTGTGCGCTTCGTCATCTGACGAAGCAGGCCGGGCGACATGTCATGCTCGTCGCGCCTCCGTATCAGCCCTGTGCTGTCGCCTTGCGAGCGTGGGGTGTCGATGTCGGGCGCGTCTTATGGGTGCGCACGAATGAAGATCAAACCTTGTGGGCCGCCGCCCAGGCATTGAAGCAGGACGGCATCGGCGCGGTGCTGGTGTGGCTGCCTGATGCGCGGGCCGATAAGGTCCGGCGTCTGCAAGTGGCGGCACAGGATTCGGCCTCACTGGCATTTCTGATTCGGCCTGTCGAGGCAGCCACGCAATCGTCCCCAGCGCCATTGCGAATGATCTGCAAACCGCTCTTGCCGGCCAATGCGCAGACGATCAACCGTCGTCAATGGCTGCAGGAGATTGGTCTGTCGATCGACATCTTCAAGCGTCGCGGGCCGCCGCTAGCTCAGCCTCTTCATCTCGTTTTGCCCTTACAGACCGTCCTGTTGCCGCAAAACGGAGTCGGCAGCCATCAAGGACCAGAGATCAAACATGCTGTGGATCGCAGTCACATTGCCACTCTTGTCGCTGGAAGCGGTGAAGCCTCTCGAGCCGCTCCCGGATGGCTCGCTCGCGAAGCCGAGTCGGCGTAAGCCACGCGACGAGGCAAGCTCATCTCAAGATGCCGAAAACATCGTCGAGAGGCGTTGTTACGCACTGGCTGATCACGCGCACATCGTCATGCCCGACTTCGAAGCATTGTGTGCCGGCGTGCATGCCGGGCATTCGCGCTCCTATGCATTGGCGTTGGCGCCGGGGCTTGAGTTGCTGGCTGCCAATACCGTTCGAGAAACTCAGGTGTTCGAATCAATGGCGCTCGCCTTGCTGACGTACACGCCGAAAGTGTCCCTCGCCGATGCGCATACCCTGTTACTGGAAGTCGGTTCCGGTTTGAGGTTGTTCGGCGGTTTGCGCACGTTGTTGTCGAAGGTGTCCGCCACGGTGGCTGAATTCGGCTATACGGCGCGTTTCGCCTGTGCGCCGACTGCCTGGGGGGCATGGTTGTTGGCGCAGGCACGTGCCGTTCGGCAGGGGCGTCGGTGGCATGTGGTGAAAGAAACTTCGCTCGCGCGCGTCCTTGACGATTTGCCCGTATCGCTGCTGCCGGTGATGCAGGCGCATCGTGATGCGTTTTCTCATGTCGGCTGCACGACGCTGGCGGATTTGCGTCAGTTGCCACGACAGGGTGTCGTGCGACGCTTCGGCAGCGGCATTCTGGATCTGCTGGCGCAGGCATATGGCACGCGCCCTGATCCACGCGAGTCGTTTCGTGCGCCGGCGTCGTTTCATGCCCAACTGGAGTTGCCATCGCGAGTCGATAATGCTGATGCATTGCTGTTCGCCGCGCGTCGGCTGATTGTGCAGCTGGCTGGCTGGTTGAGCGCGCATCATGCGGCGCTCAGCGGTTATACCTTGCTGCTCGAGCATGAATTGGCATCCCGTCATGCGCCGAAGACATCGAGTCTGACGCTCGCGTGGGCCATCCCATCGCGTGATGCCGAGCATCTGATCTGGCTGCTGCGGGAAAAGCTGAATCAGACCGTGCTGGCGGCGCCGGTCATCGAGTTGAAGCTGGTGGCGGATCAGATTAGCGAATCTGCGGGGCAGTCGGATACCTTGTTCCCCATGCCGGAATCGGATGGCGATTCGATCGCGCGTCTGCTCGAACGCCTGAGCGCACGGCTGGGGGCGGAGAATGTGCTGCAGATGTCGGTGCAGGACGATCATCGTCCTGAGCGCTCAATGCTTGTCGAGGCTTACCAGGCACAGGCGTTTTCAAGCAAGAAGCGTTCGCCGGCAAAGTCCCGGCCGGCAATCAAGGCGGATAAAACCTGGCTGACCGATGGGTTGCGGCTCGATGCCGGGGAGGAAGGGCGCGCAGACAACGATGCAATACACGACGCATCCATCAAGCCGGCCACCCAGCACTTCGCTGAGGGGGGCACCACTGGAAACACTCGCCCGCTTGCACCGCAATCTGACAATGCGCAGGCATCGCCCGATCTGCCCGACAGTGCGCTGCCGTCGCAGCCGCGCCCCGTCTGGATGCTCGACAAGCCGCTACGCCTGATGATGCGCGACCAGCGGCCGATCTATCGTAGCCCGCTGAAAATGCTCACACGCACCGAACGGATCGAGGCCGGGTGGTGGGACGGCAATCGTGTCGAGCGGGATTACTACGTCGCGGCCGACGACCGTGGCCACATGTTCTGGGTGTATCGCGAACGTCTGAGCGGCGAGTGGTATTTGCAGGGTTTGTTCGGCTGAGCATCATGATCACGTCCTCATCACCGTTGATCGCGCGGCAGGCGCCTGCGGCCCACTTGCCGGCCTATGCGGAGTTGCACTGCCTGACTAACTTCTCGTTTCTGCGCGGGGCCTCGCATCCCTCTGAGCTCGTCGAGCAGGCGATGTCGCGTGGCTATAGCGCGCTCGCGATCACCGATGAATGCTCGCTCGCCGGTGTCGTGCGCGCTCATACGGCATTGAGGGAAATCAAGCAGGAGCGGGACCGTCAGCGGAAGGAGCGCGAGGACATGGCAAAAGCGGCGCGCTCGGAGGCGGCTTTGGAAGAGGCGGCGAAAGCCAAACCCTCGCAACAGGAGGCTGCGGAATCCGAGGCATTAAAACCCATCCCTCAGCTGATTATCGGCAGCGAACTCAATCTGACCGACGCCGCCGGCGAGCCCTTCTGCACTCTGGTTGCGCTCGCAACCAATCGCAACGGCTACGGCAATCTTTCCGAGCTGATTACGCTGGCACGATCGCGCGCGGACAAAGGCAGCTATCGCCTCGGCCCGTCCGACTTCACCGATTCGCTGCCGCATCTGGCGCATCTGAGAACGTTGCCCGATTGCGTTCTGATTCTCGTGCCGCAGCGTACGGCGACGCTCTCGCACATGCTGCGTTGCGCGCATTGGCTCGCATCGTTCGCTGCACAGCGTGCGTGGATCGCGCTCGAGCTCTGGCAAACCGGCAGCGACGATCTTCAGATCGACGCCTTGCGCATGATTTCAGAAGCAAGCGGGTTGCCACTGGTCGCGGCTGGCGGCGTTCTGATGCATGCCCGATCGCGCAAGCCTTTGCAGGACACTATGACCGCCATCGGCCTCGTCACGCCGCTATCGGCGTGCGGCAGCGCGCTCGAAGCGAATGCGGAGCGGCATATGCGTACGCGCGTGCGCCTGGGCAAGCTGTATCCGCACGATACGCTCGAAGAAACGCTGCGGATCGCCGCGCTATGCCACTTCTCGCTCGATGAACTCAAATATGAGTACCCCGAAGAACTGGTGCCCGCAGGCGAGTCGCCATCGAGCTATTTGCGCAAGCTGGTCATGGCTGGTGCGATGGAGCGCTGGCCGAACGGTATGGACCTGAAACGGATCGGTCAGATCGAGAAGGAGTTGGGCCTGATCGCCGATCTGAAATACGAAAAGTATTTTCTGACGGTGCACGATATCGTGAGTTTCGCGCGCTCAAGGAACATTCTGTGCCAGGGGCGAGGCTCGGCGGCGAATTCGGTCGTGTGTTATTGCCTGCACGTGACGGAAATCGATCCGGTGAACATGAACATGCTGATCGAGCGATTCATCTCGCGCGCGCGCAACGAGCCGCCTGACATCGACGTCGACTTCGAGCATCAGCGGCGCGAAGAGGTGATTCAATACATCTACACGAAGTACGGCCGTCATCGGGCGGCGCTGACCGCATCGCTGATTACGTATCACGCGCGCAGTGCACTGAAAGACGTCGGCAAGGCGTTGGGTCTCGAGGCGTCGTTGATCGAGCGGATCAGCAAGTCGCAGCAATGGTGGGATGGCACGGATGCGGTCGCCAAGTACCTGGCCGAAGCGGGCTTCGACGCCAACTCGCACATCACGCAGAATCTGATCCGTCTCACCAAAGAGTTGCGCGGCTTCCCGCGTCACCTGTCGCAACACGTCGGCGGTTTTGTGATCGCGAAAGACAAGCTGTCGCGACTCGTGCCGATCGAGAACGCAACGATGAAAGACCGCAGCGTGATCGAATGGGACAAGGACGATATCGACGCGCTCAAACTGCTGAAGGTCGACGTGCTGGCGCTCGGCATGTTGTCGGCGATCCGGCGCGCACTGGAATTTGTCGCGCTGAGGCGCGGTTTTCCGGAATTCAGGGTGCAGGATATTCCGCGCGAGGATCCGGCCGTCTACGAAATGTGCGGCCATGCCGATACGATCGGCGTGTTTCAGATCGAATCGCGTGCCCAGCAAAGCATGCTGCCGCGATTGAAGCCGAACAAATACTACGATCTCGTGATCGAAGTGGCGATCGTGCGGCCCGGACCTATCCAGGGTGGCATGGTGCATCCTTATCTGCGTCGCAAGCAGGGACTCGAACCGGTTGATTACGCAAAAGACGAATTGCGGCCGGTGCTCCAGCGCACGCTCGGCGTGCCGATTTTCCAGGAGCAGGTCATGCATCTGGCGATGGTCGCGGCGGAATATACCGGAGAGCAGGCCGATCAACTGCGGCGCGCCATGGCCGCGTGGCGGCGCAGCGGCAACCTCGAGAAGTATCAGAAGGATTTGAGTGACCGCATGGCGGCACGCGGTTATGAGAGGGAGTTTATCGAGCGCATCTGCAAACAGATCGAAGGTTTCGGCGAGTATGGTTTCCCGGAGAGCCATGCGGCGAGCTTCGCCTTGCTCGTGTATCTCAGCGCGTGGTTGAAGCGTTATGAGCCGGCTGCATTTCTGGCGGGTCTGCTGAACAGTCAGCCGTTGGGGTTTTATTCGCCGTCACAACTCGTGCAGGATGCGAGGCGCCACGGCGTCAAGGTCTTGCCGCCCGACGTGACGCTGAGCGACTGGGAGTCGGCACTCGAAAGACGCGGTTATGAAGGGCAGCGTATTTCATCGGCCGAGACCTGTTTGCATCGTCAGCAGACCGTACTATCGGCGCAGCATTTGCGTGATCTTTCATTGCGGCGTCTGACGGTGAGCAGAACGATCCGGCGCGCGGCCAGGCGATTGACTGCCCGCGTGTTTCAGCCGTCGAACACTTATGGTGCGAGTGGGCCCGCAGTGCGCATCGGCATGCACCTGATCAAGGGGTTCTCACAAGGGGCTGCGGAACGCATCATGGCGGCCCGCAATGAGGCACAGTTTACCGATGTCGACGATCTGGCGCGCCGCGCGGCCTTGACGCGGCGCGATCTCGAAGCGCTCGCCGCGGCGAACGCGCTGGTCAGTATCGCGGGGCATCGGCGCGAAGCGTGGTGGGCCGTGACGGCGCAGCACATCGTGCCCAAGCTGCTGCGCGATGCACCGATCGCGGAAGCGCCGCTGACGCTGCCGCAGGCAACCGAGAGCCGCGAGATTGTCGACGACTATGCGAGCATCGGCCTCACGCTCAATCGTCATCCGCTCGCGCTATTGCGCGCGCGCCTCGCCGAGCAGCGCTTTCGCACGGCGGCCGAGCTCGCCGCGTGCCGGCACGGCACGCTCGCACGGGCATGCGGAATCGTCACCGTGCGGCAGCGGCCGGGCACGGCAAACGGCACAGTGTTCGTTTCCATTGAAGACGAGACCGGTTCGATCAATGTGATTGTCTGGCCGTCCTTGGTGGAGAAGCAGCGCAAGGTGTTGCTGGGCGCATCGTTGCTGGCGGTCTACGGCGTCGTGCAGCGCGATGACGGCGTGGCTACCGGCGGCGAGAATGCTGGCAAGGGCGTGCGCGAACCCCAGGCAGGTAAAGCAGGTAAGGCGAAACAGCAACATCAGGGCGAGGTGATCCACCTCGTCGCCCACCGTCTCGAGGATCACAGCGAATGGCTCGGCGAACTGGCCACCGCGAGCCGCGATTTTCATTGAGGCGGGTTTGCCGCGGTCAAATTCGCCTGCCCGCTGTCAGGCCCGCGGATCGCCGCGCCATGGATACGCGGCCAACACTTGCCGAATCGCTGTATCGAACGGCGTGCGACGGCCGATCCCGAGTGCCTCGAGCCGGCTCGAAGCCAGGTGACAGTTGTGCGGGCGCGGCGTCGCGTCGGCCGGTGTGAGTTGCGGTGTCAGGTGCGCTTCGAGCTGCAATGCAACGGCCAGGCGCACCGCGATCTCGTACTTGTTCATCGGTTCGTCGCCCGACCATTGCACGATGCCTCGGATCGCGTCGCCACGTGCATGCAACTCAAGCATCTGACGGATCACAAACGCGACGTCCGGCGTGAAGGTCGGGTAACGGATCGCCCATGCATCCATGACGGCGGGCTTGCCATCAGGCAACGCCGACGCGGCGATCGCCGGCACGAGACTCGTCACGGCAGATTCCGCCCAACTGACGATCGGCCCGTACAGCAGCGGCAACCGCAGCACGCAGCCGAGATCGGTCGTCTCCGTCAGTGCGCGCTCGCCTTCGAGCTTGCTATGCCCGTAGGCATTGAGCGGCGCGGGGACGGAATCGTGCCGGTAGGGCGGGTGCGTGCCGTCGAAAACGTAGTCGGTAGAGATCGACAGCGTCCATGCGCCGCGCCGGTTTGCCGCCGCGGCCAGCGTACGCACTGCATCGACGTTCAAGGCACGGGCCAGCGCCGGATCATGCTCGCACACATCCGGCCGGCGCTCCGCCGCGGCAATCACGAGCGCGTTCGGCGCCTCGCGCTCGACGAATTGCTCGACGGCCCGCGCGTCCCGGATATCCAGCGCGACTGTATTCGGCGCCGGCCGGCTGAACGCCGTGGCCACGACCTGCCAGCCGGCCTGCTGCGTCAGCTCGTCGACCAGCGCGCGGCCAAGCAGCCCGGAAGCCCCGATGACGGCAACTTTGAACATGATGTTTTAACTCGCAGATCAGGCTGCGCCGCCCGTTGCAGCACTTGCCACGCCCGTCACCGTGTAGCCGGCATCGTCGATGGCGGCCTTCAGCGCCTCAACCGATTGCGCCGAATCGACCGCCACGCGTCCCGATGCCAGATCCACCGCGACCCGCGCAGTCTCATCATGTTCGCGGATTGCGTTCGTGACCGCCGCTACACAATGTTGGCAGCTCATGCCTTCCACCTGGAATTCAATCGTCATCGGGATGCCCTCGAAAAAATGGATGTTGCGGAAGTTGAATTATGCCTGCCGATCCGCACTTGAGTGACTGACCTTCCCATTATGGGAAGGTGTACGATCGGCGTACATACTGGGGAAACGGCCATGAATATCGGTGAAGCGGCCCGCGCGTCGGGCGTTACGGCAAAAATGATTCGCTACTACGAAAGTGTCGGCTTGCTGGCGGCAAAAGCGCGCACGAACGCCGGCTATCGCATCTACGGCCCACAAGAGGTCCACTCACTGCGGTTCATCCGCCAGGCCCGCCGGCTCGGCTTTCTCGTGGAAGACATCCGCCGGCTGCTGGCGCTTTGGCATGACCGCTCGCGCGCCAGTGCCGAAGTCAAGACAATCGCCCTGGAACACGTTGCGGAACTGGATCGGCGTATTGCAGAACTGACGGACATGCGCGACACATTGGCGCATCTCGCCGACCATTGCCACGGCGATGACCGCCCGGATTGTCCGATTATCGAGCGGCTTGCCGATACCGATCTGGTTTCAGGGCAGGGGTGTCATCCTATTTGACGCAGGTTTACTGTAGCGAGTGCAACCCGAAGGTCAGATTTGTTGCAACCGCTTGTCAATTGCACCACTGTTGTGCGAAAACAATGCGGGGTCGGATTGGCTGGACGAAAAAGCGATCCCGAAATCATTGAAATCAATAACTTGTGTGCACCGTGATCGTGCACCATTCCAAAACGGAATGCACGTCATGCGGGCATTTCACTAGCCAGGTTGCACTATAGGGCTATAATTCGGGTTAACCCTTTTACGGGAAATCCCTGATGCCCAATCCACCGGGGATTCAATCTGATCCTTGGAGAACATCATGTTTGCATACGTACTTGAAAAGCTGAGCACCTGGTTTGAAGCCGCTGAACGTAACCGTCGTGAAGCCTATCTGGCGTCGTCGTCGGACATCGTCCAGCTCGAACAGCGCATTCGCTCGCTCGAAACCAGCGGCTACTCGCTGTAAGTTTCAACTGCATCTGGTTTGACCTGGCGGCGCCTGTTGCGCGGCTACTGCAGCAAAAGCGTTAAGCCCCGTCCATGCGGGGCTTTGTCACATCTGGACCACTAGAATTGCTCTCTCGCGGCGTCTACGAACTACCTGTGGCGAATATCGACTAGCTTCGCGGCTACCGTCGCGGTAAGGTAAGGCGTTTTCCGCGCTATCCGGCTTCCTCGAACTCACCGGTCCGCCCATGTCATCTGTCCGCCCGCTCAAATTCATACTGGCTACGCTTTTCGCCGCGTCGCTGACTACGGTTTTCGCCGTGTCGAGCGCATTTGCCGCCTCGAGCAGCGAGCGCAAGCCGTTGATTCTCGATTCGGAAGGCGGTATCAACGACGGCCAGAGCGGCACCGTGCTGCAGACCGCGCCGCTGTCGCGGCAGCCGATCGTCGGTGCCCAGCCTGTCGCAGCGCCCGCCGAACTGGCGCCGAATTCGTCGATGCCATACATCGTCGCGCCGTATATTCAGTTGCCGGTCGGCGGCGGCACACCGCCGCAACCCCAACCTCAAACGCAGCCACGTCCGGTGCCTCGGTCGCAATAGGCGTTAGTGGCGCGCCTGCGCCGCGCAGCCGTTCACTTTCATTCCCGCCGACACCTCGTTGCCCTCCATCGAGCCTCTCATGACAGGGCGGCCGTATGCGCGGGTACGCGGGCCACGCACGCGCCTCGCGAATATTGCACGCCATTCGGGTTTGGGCGCATGGCGCGGGTGAAACCGTCCAACGACAATCGTTGAGCGGTCTCTCGCCGGCGACTCGGGCCGAGCATGACGTCCGGCGCCACCGCTTCGAAAGACAATCAGAACAAGGAGACATCGAATGCCGACTCACTGGATGCGGCGGGCCGCCGGTGCCTGCGTCACGCTGTTCGCGCTGGCGGCGCTTCCTGACGCCGCGTTTGCCAAAGACACACCTGAAAAACCCGTGTTGACGATGGCCGTCGGCGGTTTGCCGGGTCTTTACTATTTGCCGGTGCTTGCCGCGCAGCAGTTGGGCTACTTCAAGGACGAAGGCCTCGACGTCACGCTGGAAGATTTCGCGGGCGGCTCGAAAGCGTTGGAAGCCGTGGTGGGCGGCAGCGCCGACGTGGGCGCCGGTGCGTTCGAGCACACGCTCTTCATGCAGGCAAAGGGGCAGCATTACCGTGCGTTTGCACTGATGGGCCGCGCGCCGCAGATCGTCGTCGCGGTGCTGAAGTCGAAGGCCGATCAACTCAAAACGCTGGCGGATTTCAAGGGCGCGAAAGTCGGCGTGAGCGCGCCGGGTTCGTCGACGGATCTCGTGCTGACCGTGGCGCTGCGCAAAGCCGGCGTACAGCGCAACGAGATTTCGGCAATCGGCGTGGGCAGCGGCGCCACGGTACTGGCCGCGGTGGGCAGCGGCCAGATCGATGCGCTTTCCAACGTCGATCCGATGATCACCAAGCTGACCCATAGCGGCGCGATCAAGGTGCTGGTCGACACGCGCACGGTGAAGGGTACGCAGGAGGTGTTTGGTGGAACGATGCCGGCGGCGACGCTGTACGCGCCGGAAACTTTCATCCAGAAATATCCGAAGACGACGCAGGCGCTTGCCAATGCAATCGTGCGCGCGGATCACTGGCTGCAGACCGCGAGCGATGCCGATTTGCTGAAGATGGTGCCGCCGGCCTATCTGCTCAACGATCCGACGCTTTATGTGGACGCATTCCACAACGTGCGCGATGCCTATTCGCCGGATGGTCTGATGCCCGCTGACGGTCCGGCAACGTCACTGCGAGCGCTGTCTTCGTTCGATAGTCGGCTCGATCCGACAAAGATCGACCTGAATGCGACCTATACGAACGACTTCGCCCGTAAGGCCGCGGCTCAACTCAAGTAGCCGGGAGAGTGGCCGGCTGAGCACGCCGTTGTGCGCGTGCTGCCGGCTTACGAACCCTATGCGCGCACGCGAAGCCGCAACGGTCACCCGGCCGGACGCGCATGCATTCGGCCGGAACGAAGCGGCGAAACTCAGTCGCCGCGATGCTCCACTTTGAACTGCGCGGCCTTGTCCTCGCCGAGCGCCTGGACCAGCCACGGCATCTGTTCTTTGAGCGTTTTCGCGAGCGTATAAGGCGGGTTCAGGATGAACATGCCGCTGCCGAACAGTCCGAAGCCATCCGCAGGCGGGTTGCTGACGGTCAGGCTGACATGCAGCCAGTTGCGCTCCTGCAGTTTCTTGAGCTGATCGGGGAAGCGCTGCGATTCAGGACGCTTCACCTGCGGGTACCAGACCGCATACGTGCCGGTCGGAAAGCGCTTCAGGCTCTCCTCGACGCTGCGCAGCGTGCGCGTGTAATCGCGTTTGTCCTCGTATGACGGATCGAGCAGCACCAGCGCGCGGCGCGGCGCCGGCGGCAGGAGCGCGAGAATGCCGTCGAAACCGTCGCCGGCGTACAGCATCGCGCGGCGGCCCGCATCGCGGAAATTGTGGCGCAGCACGTCGATTTCGGTGGTGTGCAATTCGAACAGACGCATGCGGTCCTGTTCGCGCATCTGGCGCCATGCGATATACGGCGAGCCGGGATAGAAGCGCAACTGGCCGTCAGGATTGAGCGCGGCCACTTCGTCGACGTACTCGGCGAACATGGGCGGCAGATCCTGGCGCTCCCATAGTTTGGCGATGCCGGTCTCGAACTCGCCGGTTTTGGTCGCGTAACCTTCCTTCAGCGAATAGACGCCGGCACCCGCATGCGTGTCGATATACCAATAGGATTTGTCCTTCTGGCCGAGATAGCGCAAGAGCTGCAACACGACTGCGTGTTTCAGAACGTCGGCGTGATTGCCTGCGTGAAAGGCGTGGCGGTAGCTGAGCATGATGAGAAGACGCTGAAAGAGGGCGCGCCGGTCTGGGACAGAATCGGCGCTGCGGATGCAATGCGGTAGCACGGCGGACATACGGCGCCGCAGTGCTGCGCGGCCGCGTATTGTACGCGAGGCCGCGTTGTGCTTTGCGCTTCGCCGCGAGTTCCGCGTAACACGGCTACGATGCCGCGAGAGCCATGTTACGCGGCCCGGCGCGAGCCGGGGCAGTCGCGCTCAGTCGTGAGCGTCGCCGATGATCTCCTCGATGCGCTCCTTGAGCTCCGGCGTGATGCGCGCGGCCACCTCTACGGATTTCATGTTCTCGCCGATCTGTTCGACGCGCGACGCGCCTGTGATCACCGTGCTGACGTGCGGATTCTTCAGAATCCAGCCGATCGCCAACTGGCCGACCGTGCAGCCCAATTCATCCGCCACTTCACCGAGCTTGCCGACAATGCTGTTTTTTCCGGCGTCAGTCACCTGCTTGCGCAACCAGTCGTAGCCTTGCAGCTGCGCGCGGCTGTCGGCAGGCACGCCGTCGCGGTATTTGCCCGTCAAAAGGCCGGATGCAAGCGGGCTCCATGTGGTCAGCCCGAGACCGATATCCTCGTACAGCCGCTTGTACTCCTGCTCGACACGCTGACGGTGGAACAGGTTGTACTGCGGCTGCTCCATGACCGGTTTGTGCAGATGATGCCGTTCCGCGATTTCGTAAGCAGCGCGGATTTCATCGGCGCTCCACTCGGAGGTGCCCCAGTACAGCGCCTTGCCGCGCGTAATCATGTCGCTCATCGCCCAGACGGTTTCCTCGACGGGGGTGTTCGGATCGGGACGATGGCAGAACACCAGATCGACATAGTCCAGTTGCAGACGTTTCAGCGATGAGTCGATCGCATTCAGAAGATATTTGCGATTCAGCGTGTGGTATTGATTCGGCGCTTCCGTGAGGCCCCAGAAGAATTTCGTCGACACCACATAGCTCACGCGCGGCCAGGCCAGTTCCTTGAGCGCCTGCCCCATGATTTCTTCAGATTGGCCGCCGGCATACACCTCGGCATTGTCAAAAAAGTTGACTCCCGCGTCGCGCGCGGCCGCGAGCGATTCACGTGCCGCGCGGGTGTCTACCTGATTGCCGTAGGTGACCCATGAGCCGATGGACAGTTCGCTGACTTGCAGGCCGGAGCGGCCCAGACGTCGATAATTCATGCATGCCTCCGTGTTGGTGATGCCACAGAAAATTCGCTGAAAACCCTCAGTTTAAAGAGATAAGCTTCGATGTGCTTTTTACCGATGGAGTTCGCGCGGTTCATGCACAATAGCAGCGTTGGCCGCAGTGCAGCATTCAGTCGAACGGTCTATGCCGTTTGGCTGACTTCACGCCGCCAGCGGCCCGTGGTCTCATTGCTCATCAACTGCATGGAGGTTTTGGATGTCGTCACTGAACACGAATCTGAATGGCAAGGTCGCGGTGGTTACCGGCGCCGCAAGCGGCATCGGCAAGCAGATTGCGCTGACTCTTTCCGCGGCGGGCGCGGCCATTGCAATTGCCGACCTGAACCAGGACGGGGCGAACGCTGTTGCTGAAGAAATCAAGCAGGCTGGCGGAAAGGCAATCGGCGTGGCAATGGACGTCACGAACGAAGAGGCCGTCAATCAGGGCATCGACAAGGTTGCTGCGGAACTCGGTTCGGTCGATATTCTCATTTCCAACGCAGGCATTCAGATCGTCAATCCGATCGAGAACTATTCGTTTTCGGACTGGAAGAAGATGCAGGCCATCCACGTGGACGGCGCCTTCCTCACCACCAAGGCGGCGCTCAAGCACATGTACAAGGACGATCGCGGCGGCATCGTGATTTACATGGGCTCGGTCCACTCGCACGAAGCGTCGCCGCTCAAGTCTGCTTATGTGGCGGCCAAGCATGCGCTGCTGGGACTCTCGCGCGTGCTCGCCAAAGAGGGCGCCAAGCACAACGTGCGCTCGCATGTCGTGTGTCCGGGCTTCGTGCGTACGCCGCTGGTCGACAAGCAGATTCCGGAGCAGGCCAAGGAGCTTGGCATCAGCGAAGAAGACGTGATCAAGCGCGTGATGCTGGGTGGCACGGTAGACGGGATTTTCACCACGGTGGAAGACGTCGCACAGACGGTGCTGTTCCTGTCCACGTTCCCGTCGGCGGCGCTGACCGGCCAGTCCTTTATTGTGAGCCACGGCTGGTTTATGCAATAAGGGGGCACGCATGGAGCAACGCAATCTCAAACGGGCGCGCGCCGGTGCGCACGGTGATGGGGCGGGCGCCGGG
>DASVNP010000161.1:0-5046 GCA_036383775.1 Paraburkholderia sp.
CGCTCGGCGAGGTGGGTAGCGAGCGAAGCCTTCGTGAACGAATCCTTGATGGGCTTCAGCGGCGTGGCAGCGACCGCCTTCTTTGTGACAGGAGCCGCAGCCTTCTTCACCGTCGGCGCTTTCGCCTTTTTCTCGACCGGCGTTACAGCTTTCTTCGGAGCCGGCTTTGCTGCAGCTTTCGTTGCACTTGTCGTTGCCATGGTTTCCTCGTCATTGGTCAAAGGTTGGCCCGAGACCTTTGCCTTTGCGTAGTCACCGACAATGCGCAAAGGTCCAAATCCTCAGGCTGGCGCTAGCGTAGCAATCCGGATTTGAATCTGCAACGGGGGAGGCGCTAAAACAAGGGGCTTGGCGCCGGGGCGACGCAAAAACGATGACCTGTACCCCTCCACAGATGGCTGCGTCCAGATAGGCGGCTATGCGCAAGGATTTGAAGCACGGGCAAGAGGAGCAAATCTCACGCGCGAGTCCAGCGTCGGGTGTCTGTGAGCGCGCCGAGGCGCGACAAAGCGTAGATTCCGAAGGCGATGGAAGATGCGTTTTCGGTGTCACAGTCCGATGACGAGCGCGGTAAACGCACTCATCGACAAGTTCAATGCCGAGCTGGTGAGTGAGTTGCCCAAAGATGGAGGGCCGTGAGCTGGCGAAGGGCGAAAAGGACGAGAATGTTGTTTTGGAGTTTAGGCTGATTTCCGCGCGGCGCCCTCACGCTTGGATTTCACCAAATCGGACGGACGCTGCGATGGATGCAGCGTGGAGAAAGTCGCGTGACGGTGCCCATGCTGTTCAACGACGGCAACGCACCGGGCTATCCTGCATTCCTCCCCTGCGGACGCCAGGACCTATTCAAAAGGGAAATCGCACTATGAGCTCCGGACCAGCTGTAGCTGGAATCGATGTTGGCGGCGACCGGAAGGGAAATCATCTTGTTATTCTGCGCGGCACGCAGATTGTGTGCAGCCTCAGCCAGGATACGCCGGAGCATATGCTTGAAAAATGCCTCCAGTTTGAGGTTGCAGCGGTAGGTATTGATGCACCCTGTCGGTGGCGGACTGGCGAGGCCGGAAGGGAAGCTGAGAGAGCGCTTGCGCGGCAACGCATCTTTTCGATTGCCACCCCGACTCGTGAACTGGCCATGGCGAGTAAAAGCGGATTCTACGGATGGATGTTCAACGGCGAACGGGTATATGACACGTTCAGCCCACACTTTCCTGTTTTCAGGAACGGTGGAGAAATTGGGGGCCAGCTGTGCTTTGAGACGTTTCCCCACGCAATAACTTGTGCATTCTTTGGGAAGGAATTCGCATCTGCGAAGAAAAAGGGAACTCAGCGCCGGGAAATCCTCCAACGTGAGGGGGTTGAAGCAACCTCATTGCGGTCTATCGACTACGTTGACGCGGCGCTGTGTGCGTTGACGGCAAATTATCTCCTTGGCGGCAAGGTCGATGCGTACGGCGATGAGCTAGGGGGATTCATCGTGGTCCCACGTTTCCTGCGGTCAAGGTAGAAGAAATCATGTCAGACCTGTCTCGCGATTGAACTGGCACGCCTGATGCGGAATAGCCGCCAAGTGTCGCGTGAGTATGAAGGGCACAAATTTGGAGTTCGCTCACAAGCGACCGCAGGTCAGTCATGGTAATCACGTTCTAGGAGAGCTTGTGCATCTGAAACGATATCTGGCATTGCTGCTGTCACTGACGGCTTTGGGTTCAACCGGAGCATGGGCGAGCGATATTCGATGTGCGACCACGCGGCAGCCGGCTGAGCGCGTCATATGCGACCACGCCATCCTGGACAATGAGTACGACGATACCTGCTCGCGAATCCGTTTGCCGGGGTCAAGGTCCGGGGGAGCGCCCGTGCGGGTGTGCTCGACACGACGCATGCGTTCACCGAAGGGGAGTGGCTGCTGGTCCGGGCAATCGCCGACGGCCTCGAGTGGTCATACGGCTGGGCGCCCGAGGCGGCACACCGACTGCGCTTCGTGCTGGACTTTGGCTATGCGACGGGCCTGCGCGCGAGCGAACTGGTTGGCGCGACGCTCGGCGATATCGAGACCGACGCGCGCGGCGACCATTGGATCAGGGGCGTCGGGAAAGGACGCAAGGCGGCGCGGGTCGCCCTGCCACCGCTCGCCCGCACGGCGCTTGATCGCCACCTGGGTCGAGCGCCGGCTGCCCGTAACACCCAGCCGGTGGCGCCCGAACACGCCGTTGCTGGCAAGTCTCGCCGGGGACGGTGCGGTGCGCATCACCAGTGTGGTGCTCTGGAGCGTGCTGTGGCGGTTCTTTGGCAAGGCCGCTGATCTGGTCGAGGCCGACAGCCCAGCCGCTGCACAAAAACTGCGACAGGCCAGTCCGCACTGGATGCGCCGCACGCACGCCACCCACGCGCTCGCGCACGGTGCCGAACTGACCATCGTGCGCGACAACCTCCGTCATGCCTCGATCTCAACGACCTCGATCTACCTGCATGGCGATGACGTCAAGCGGGCGCAGCAGATCGCAGGGGCGTTTGGGAAAAGATGAATACCGCGACGGCAATGGCGAGCGATGAGCTCAACTGGGCCGACGGTCGTTTACCCATCCGACTTAGTCCGGCCGAAACCCACGTCCTTGCGGTGGAGGAGATTTTCCGAGGAAGTTAGGCACGATGTGGGTTACACTGAAAAGGAGCGCCAAACGCTTTCTCTCTCGTAGCAGGCTCGATTTTCGAGCGCATTACGAGATACGGAAGCATGGAACCCAAACGCGCCAAAACCCTCACACCGGCGAAATTCCGCCACCTCTTGCGCGTCACCGAAGCGACCAGTCGCTTTCCTGAACGCGACACTCTGATCCTCTTGCTCGGCATCACATGCGGTATGCGCGTGACCAAGATTGCGCGTCTAGAAGTCCATCATGTGCTCTCAAAGTCGGGCACGAGGAAGGAAGAAATCGGCTTACCCGGTTCGATCACCAAAGGCCGCCGATAGCCTCCAGAGCTATGTGACCGGCCTGTACCGCGCCGCAGGGCTCGGAGCAGGTTATAGCAGCCACACTGGAAGACGGACATTCGCTAGCCGCCTCATGGCGAACGAGCACTCGCTCGAAACGGTGCAGATTCTTTTGGGCCACGCTCACCTCGATCACCTTTCGCCATACTTGGCCGTGTCCAAACGCGATCAGCGCGAGGCCGTCGCCGCGATTGATCTCGGCGAGTGAGGCGTTCCGATCCAGGGTGTCGTTCGTCGTGTAATGCGTCTGCGGTTGCCCTTGCCTTTTCGAATTCCTTACCTTAAAGTAAGGAATATTGGAGGTGTCACCATGACAGCAGCAACCATCACGTCAAAGGGCCAGGTCACCATTCCGGTGGACGTGCGCAATCAGCTTGGTCTGGAGTCCGGAGACCGGATCGAATTCAGCTTCAACGAGGCGACGGGCCGGTATGAGGTGTATCCGGCCACGCGCTCGCTCGCGTCACTCAAGGGTATCGTGAAGAAGCCCGCGAAACCGGTGTCGATCGAGGACATGAACCGGGCCATCGCCGAGCAGGGGTCATCGGAGCAATGATCGGACTGGATACGAACGTGCTGGTCCGCTACTTCGCGCAGGACGATGCCGTGCAGTCGAAGAAGGCGACAACGCTGATGGAGTCCCTGTCGGCCGAGCGGCCGGGGTACGTTTCACAGGTCGCGCTGGTCGAGGTCGTGTGGGTGCTCGGACGCTGCTATGGCGTCGAGCGCGAGCAGATGAAGGACCTCGTCGACTCGATGGTCGCTACAAAGGAACTGGTCGTCGAAGGTGCGGACACCGTGCGAAAGGCACTTCGCATTTTCGTGGCCTCTGCAAAGGCGGATTTCGCGGACTGCCTGATCGAGCGGTCGGGGTACGCAGCCGGGTGCGAGTACACCGCGACGTTCGACGTGACGGCCTTGAAGGTCGCAGGGATGCAGTTGCTTAAGTAAATCACGGCGTGAGCCGATAAATGGAAAACCAGTATGCAAATCGCTATTCAACTGCGAAACAATCACACACTCAGCTCCAACTTCCCGGGCGCCAAAACAATTGCATTCGGGCCGTCGGAAGCGAATCCGGAGGTTTCCGACGCTGTCGTCAATGAGTTTCCGCTTGAAGCCATTGCGGATTCCCTACGGGCGTTACCACACAAGCTCGATATGACAGGTACCGGAACGCGGTACATAGCGTTTAACGGCGCAAACTGGTAGGAAAACTGCAACATGAACCAAAAATCAAGCGGTCTGCACCCGGAAGCGCAAAGGTTACTCTGGGCAATGGTCTACGACAGGAGGACCGCGCCCTTTGACAGGAAGTCTTACGATCAACTCGAGCGGCGCGGGCTCATCAAGAGGATCGATACCGGCTATACGACGACCCAACAGTGGGAAGTGACCCCTCTTGGTCAGGCTGTACTTCCCACGTACGCTCCGTTTCTCAAGCGCCACGGGATGAACTGTCCTCCCGACAACTGAATTTGAACAGGGAAAGCGACGACGAGGGGTGCGCGATGTTCAAGAGGATCACGGATCGAATCAGCACGTTCGGGATCGGGCGAACCCCGGTCGGTTCGATCTTCTTGGTAGTGGTTTTCGGTGTGCTCGGGCTTGCCGCGCTAATCGCCTACTGGTACGCGATAGACCTCATCCCACGTTGGGTTGATAAGGTAGCCTTTCTTTATTTCGCCGTGTACGTCTACGGTGTGCACGTCGAGCGAAAGGCGCGGGAATCTCACGGGTAGGAAAACGCATGCTCAAGTTGAACGACGAATGGATGGAAGGCTTCACCCAACCGGAATGTGACTTGGTGAATGAAGCGGTGCCCGCTCTAATGAAGTGTGGCTTCGCCGAGTCGCATGCGGAAGACATTGCGGTCAACAACTGGAGTCTGTTGCACGAAAACAGCCTTGAGTCCCTGACGCGAACTAATACCCGGCCGGATTTTGGAACGTCTAACTGAACACGGAAAACTACAATGAGAATTCGTATGTTTCGAACATCTTGGCCGCGCCTTCAGAGACAGTGGCAGATGCCCGCGTATGAGGCTAGCG
>DASVNP010000162.1:0-3937 GCA_036383775.1 Paraburkholderia sp.
AGCGGGCAGTGCGCCCGCCGCACATTGAAATAGAAGGACCGAAGCATGCTACTGGCGCTGGCGCAATGGCTGCAGAATGACGCAAGCTTCTTGCGCGTGTTCAGTTATCTGACTTTCCGTGCGGTGATGGCGACCATCACCGCATTGCTGATCGGGCTCGTCTGTGGCCCGGCGGTGATCCGCAAGCTGACCGCGATGAAGGTCGGTCAGGCCGTTCGTAAAGACGGGCCGCAAACGCACCTCGTCAAATCCGGCACGCCGACCATGGGCGGTGTGCTGATTCTGCTGGGCATTGCCGTGGCTACGTTGCTGTGGGCCGATCTGACAAATCGCTTTATCTGGATCGTGATGCTCGTGACCTTCGGGTTCGGCGTGATCGGATGGGTCGACGACTATCGCAAGGTGGTCTACAAGGACCCGCGCGGCATGTCGTCGCGCGAAAAGTATTTCTGGCAATCGTTGATCGGTCTGTTCGCGGCGGTGTATCTGGCCTTCAGCGTGTCCGAAGCGAGCAATGTGCGCGTGTTCGACCTGTTCATGGCGTGGGTGAGAAGCGGTCTGTCGATGGGCCTGCCGGCACGTGCCGACCTGATGCTGCCGTTCGTCAAGTCGATCAGCTATCCGCTTGGCGTGTGGGGCTTCATCGTGCTGACCTATCTGGTGATCGTGGGCGCGAGCAACGCGGTCAATCTCACCGACGGCCTCGACGGTCTGGTGATCATGCCGGTCGTGCTGGTCGGCGCGTCGCTCGGCGTGTTCGCGTACGTGATGGGCAGCTCGGTCTACTCGAAATACCTGCTGTTTCCGCATATCGCCGGTGCGGGCGAACTGCTGATTTTCTGTTCGGCCATGGGCGGGGCGGGGCTTGCGTTCCTATGGTTCAACACGCACCCGGCGCAGATGTTCATGGGCGACGTCGGCGCGCTCGCGCTCGGCGGCGCGCTCGGCACGGTGGCGGTGATCGTGCGTCAGGAAATCGTGCTCTTCATCATGGGCGGTATTTTCGTCGCGGAGACGCTTTCCGTGATGCTGCAGGTCACATGGTTCAAGTTCACCAAGCGCCGTTACGGTGAAGGGCGGCGTCTCTTCAAGATGGCGCCACTGCATCATCATTTTGAATTGTCAGGATGGAAGGAAACGCAGGTCGTCGTGCGCTTCTGGATCATCACGTTGATGTTGTGTCTGTTCGGTTTGTCCACGCTCAAGTTGCGTTAAGCAGGTATTAGGGGAAGCAGGCGATGTTCGGCGAGAAGTTTCGGGATCGGCAAAAGCCGATGGTGCTCGTGCTGGGACTGGGTGAATCCGGTCTCGCGATGGCGCGCTGGTGCGCGCGGCACGGCTGTCGGCTGCGCGTGGCCGATACGCGCGAAGTGCCGCCGAACCTGTCCGCGCTGGAAGCTCATCGCGTCGACGCGCAGTTCGTCGGCGGCCCGTTTTCGCCCGCGCTGCTTGAAGGTGTCGAGCTCGTTGCGATCAGTCCCGGCCTGTCGCCGCTTGCCGCGGATCTGCTGCCGCTGATCACGGCGGCGCGTGAGCAGGGCATCCCCGTGTGGGGCGAACTGGAACTCTTCGCGCAAGCGCTGAAGACGCTTGGCGAAAGCGGCTACGCGCCGAAAGTGATCGCCATCACCGGCACCAACGGCAAGACCACCACGACGAGCCTGACCGGTCTGCTGTGCGAACGGGCCGGCAAGAAGGTCGCGGTGGCAGGCAATATCAGCCCGTCCCTGCTGGACAAGCTCACCGAAGCAATCGACGGCACCGCGCTGCCGGATGTGTGGGTGCTGGAACTGTCGAGCTTCCAGCTCGAAACCGCCCACTCGTTTACGCCGGACGCAGCGGCTATCCTGAACATCACGCAGGATCACCTGGACTGGCACGGCGGGCTCGACGCGTACGCCGCCGCGAAGGGTCGCATTTTCGGTACACAAACCGTGCGCGTGCTGAATCGTGACGACTCGCGCGTCATGGCGCTCGCGCCCTCTGCTGAGAGCGACGCGGAGATGGTCACCTTCGGCGTAACCGAGCCGAAGAACGACGGCGATTTCGGTTTGCTGCGCGAGAACGGCATGGTGTGGCTCGTCGAGGCGCACGACCGTGACGCGAGCGACGAGCCCATGCCGAAGCGCCGCCGCAAGAACGAAGCGGTCACGCCGCCCGACATCGCCTTGAAGCGCCTGATGCCCGCGGACGCCTTGCGCATCCGCGGTCTGCACAACGCCGCCAATGCGCTGGCCGCCTACGCGCTCGCACGCGCGGTCGGTCTGCCGGGCGCGCCGCTTCTGCACGGCTTGCGCGAATATCGCGGCGAACCGCATCGCGTGGAACTGATCGCGTCGATCGACGGTATTGATTACGTGGACGACAGCAAGGGCACCAACGTCGGCGCAACGGTGGCCGCGCTCGATGGCCTCGCGCAGCGCGTGGTGCTGATTGCAGGCGGTGACGGCAAGGGCCAGGATTTCGATCCGCTCAGCGCGCCGGTCATGCGCTGGTGCCGCGCCGTGATGCTGATCGGCCGCGACGCGCCGCAGATCCGCGCGGCACTGGAAGACACCGGGATCGCGATGACCGATCACGCCACGCTCGAAGAAGCGACGCGTGCCGCCACCGCGCTGGCCGAGCCCGGTGATGCCGTGCTGCTGTCGCCGGCTTGCGCGAGTTTCGACATGTTCAAGGGTTACGCGCATCGTGCCGCGGTGTTCCGCAGCACGGTAGAAGACATCGCGGCCGAACGGGGGACGATGATATGAGCTGGTCGGAGCGATTCGGTTCGCGTCAGGCGGCCGCCGGCGAAGCTGGTGGAGCAGCCGGCTCGGCTCGCGCCGCCGGCCGCACAGGCGGCAGCGGTCTCGCGAGCGCCGTCAACGGCGTGCGTCCGCTGCGCTCGCGCATGCTCGACTACGATCACTCGCTGTTGTGGGTGGTGGTCGCGCTGCTCGGCCTCGGCGTCGTGATGGTGTATTCGGCGTCGATCGCCATGCCCGATTCGCCGAAGTATGCGTCGTATCGCGACTACGCGTTCCTCGTGCGTCAGATCATTTTCGTGGTCATGGGCTCGGTGATCGGTGTGGTGTCGTTCCGTATTCCGATCGGGACTTGGGAAAAGTACGCACCGAAGCTATTTCTGATTTCGCTGGCCGCGCTGGTGATCGTGCTGATTCCGCACGTCGGCAAGGGTGTGAACGGTGCGCGCCGCTGGATTCCGCTCGGCATCACGAACATGCAGCCATCGGAAATCATGAAGCTCGCGGTGACGATTTACGCGGCGAGCTACACCGTGCGCAAGCAGGAATACATGCACAGCTTTGCCAAAGGCTTTTTGCCGATGGCGGTGGCGGTGGGCTTCGTCGGTGCGTTGCTGCTGCTCGAACCGGACATGGGCGCGTTCATGGTGATCGCGGCGATCGCGATGGGTGTGCTGTTTCTCGGCGGCGTGAACGGCAAGCTGTTCGGCGGGCTGGTGGCCACCGCGGTCGGCACGTTCACGCTGCTGGTGTGGGCTTCACCCTGGCGGCGCGAGCGGATCTTCGCGTATCTCGATCCGTGGGACGACCGCTATGCGCAGGGCAAGGCTTATCAATTGACGCACTCGCTGATCGCATTCGGCCGCGGCGAGTGGTTTGGCGTGGGTCTCGGCGGCAGTGTCGAGAAGCTCAACTATCTGCCGGAAGCGCATACCGACTTCATTCTCGCGGTGATCGGCGAGGAACTGGGTTTTGTCGGCGTGCTGGTCGTGATCCTGATGTTCTACTGGATCGTGCGCCGCTCGTTCGAGATCGGCCGTCAGGCACTCGCGCTCGACCGCACGTTTGCTGGACTCGTCGCAAAGGGCGTCGGCATCTGGTTCGGCGCGCAGACGTTTATCAACATGGGCGTGAACCTCGGCTTGCTTCCGACTAAAGGCCTGACGTTGCCGCTCGTCAGCTATGGCGGC
>DASVNP010000163.1:0-5208 GCA_036383775.1 Paraburkholderia sp.
CCATCGCGATAGCGAGGCGGGCTTCGGTGACGGTGTCCATGGCGGCGGACACAAGCGGCATATTCAGGGAGATGTTGCGGGTCAGCCGGGTCTTGAGGCTGGTGTCGCGCGGCAGAACATCGGAGAAAGCCGGGACGTGGAGCACGTCATCGAACGTGAGTGCTGTTTGGATCAGACGCATGGCAAATCCTATAGGCGCAAAAGCGACTTATACGCGATACCTCCCCGGTTTTCACTGCACGAACAGCAGCTTAGCGAATTTCGGGCGGTTTTTTTCGCGTCATCAGGCCCCTGGATTTCGCTTATCCGTTCGCCTCTGGTTCGATCGGGTTTCGTTTGCGCGTTCGGGCGCAGCGAGGGTCCACCGCCATCCGCCGCGCCCGAATGCAGAATCGAACAAGACAGCCTGCCGGCCGAAAAGCTATTCTCCCGACCATTCCAGTTTTCTTGCAGGGGCAGTCGATGCAGCGCGGTGTGGCATATGGAGTAATGGCCGGGGCCTTGTGGGGCATGGTTTTTCTGGTGCCGCGGGTGCTGCCGGACTTCTCGCCGCTGCTCCTGAGCGCCGGCCGCTACACGATGTACGGCATCGTCTCGCTCGCTGCCGCGCTGCCGAGCGCGCGCTCGCTCGCCCGGCGCCTCACCCGCGCGGATCTGGCCGCGCTCGTGAAGCTGGCGCTGGCCGGCAACCTCCTCTACTACCTCCTGCTGACGGCGGCCGTCCACCTGATCGGCATCGCGCCGGCCTCGCTGATCGTCGGCGTGCTGCCCGTCACCGTGACGCTGATGGGCCGGCGCGATCACGGCGCGGTGCCGCTCGCCCGCCTCGTGTGGCCGCTGGCCATGGTGATGGCGGGCATCGCCTGCATCAACATCGACGTGTTTACGGTGGCAGGCAGCACGCCGGTCAGCATCGCCACCAAGCTGATCGGCCTCGCCTGCGCAGTCGGCGCATTGGCGTGCTGGACGTGGTTCGCTGTCGAAAACACCCGCTACCTGCAGCGGCAGACGCATTTCAGTGGCAATGAATGGTCGGTGCTGTGGGGCGTAGTGACGGGCGCGCTCGGCGCGGCGATGTGGCTCGTGATCGCCGTGCTCCCGCCGGGCGGTCCGCAGGGCGAGCTGGCGGACGGGCGCTGGCATACCTTCTGGATGCTCAATCTGGTGCTCGCGGTCGGCGCATCGTGGCTCGGCAACGGGCTTTGGAATGCAGCTTCGAAGCGGCTGCCGCTGACGCTCTCCGGTCAGATGATCGTGTTCGAAACACTCTTTGCGCTGCTTTACGCGTTCATTTACGACCAGCGCCTGCCGCGCCCGCTTGAACTGGCGGCCATTCTGCTGCTGGTGGCCGGTGTGTGCTGGTCGGTGCGCCAGCATGCGGACGACGATTCGTCGGGGGGCGCGCCGATCAAGGAAAAGACGCCGGTTTCAGCGCATTGAAGCGAGCGGGCTGTGTTCAACAGCCCCACCCCACGGAACCCTCGCCTAACGCGAATCCTTGTTCTGCCAGCGGCGCCCTTCGATCGAGCCCGCCTTGCGGGTCTTCTCGACGCGGCGTTGCCGCGAAACCTTCGGGTCGACCAGCAGCGGCCGGTAAATCTCCACGCGGTCGTGCTCGGCCAGCACGGTGTCGAGCGGCTTGAGTTTGCCGAACACGCCCACCTTCTGCGTGCCCAGATCGATCTGCGGATAACGCTGCAGGATGCCGCTCGCATCGAGCGCCTGCTGCAGCGTGGCGCCCTCCGGCAAGTCCACGGCAATCACGGTCTGCTCATTGGTCAAGGCGTAGCAGACCTCAATCGACAGGCGCGCGCTCATGCCTTGCCGTAGCGCGCATCGGCGCGCTTCACGAACGATTCGACGAAGGTATTGGCGATGTGGCTGAACACCGGCCCAATGATCTTCTCGAGAAGAATGTTGGTGAATTCGTAGTGCAGCGCGAATTCGATCTTGCAGGCGTCCGCGCGCAGCGGCGTGAAGCGCCAGAACCCGGTGAACTTGCGAAACGGGCCGTCCGCGAACTCCATATCGATGCGCGTGGGCCGCTCCATGCTGTTATGCGTGGCGAAGTGCTGCTTGATGCCCTTGAAGTTGATATCGATCTTGGCTTCCATGCTGGTCTCGTCCTGACGGCGGATTTCGACGCCGCCGCACCAGGGCAGGAAGTTGGGGTAATCGGCGACGTCGGTAACGAGGTCGAACATCTGCTCCGCCGAATGACGGATCAACACGGTTTTCTGGACATCTGCCATAAATTGAACAGCGCGCGGCAAGGGTGGGCAAGCGCGGCGGGCTTTCCTTGCCCCGCTTTGCTAAAATCGTGATTTTAAACGAGTTGGGCACTTTCCATTCATGAGCATTATCGACAACAGAAAAGCCTTCTACGACTACTCGGTCGAAGAACGCTATGAAGCAGGGCTCGTGCTCGAAGGATGGGAGGTCAAGGCGCTGCGCGCCGGGCGCGGCCAGATCAAGGAAGGCTACGTTGTGATCAAAAACAACGAACTGTTCCTGATCGGCACGCACATCAGCCCGTTGCCCGAGGCCTCGACCCACATCAACCCCGACCCGGTCCGCACGCGCAAGCTGCTGCTGCACGCAGAGCAGATCAGCAAACTGATCGGCAAGGTCGAGCAGCGCGGCTATACGCTCGTGCCGCTGAACTTCCACTACAAGGGCGGCCGCGTCAAATGCGAGATCGGCCTCGCCAAGGGTAAGAAGCAGCACGACAAACGCGAGAGCGAGAAGAAGCGCGACTGGGAACGCGAGAAAGCGCGCCTGATGCGCTCGCCGAGCTGAGCGGCGTCCTGATCTGATCCACGCCGGGCGCCGCGCTGATATGACGCGCCTTGCGCTCCGGTAGCGCGCTGCAGCCCGCCGGCAATCGACCCGCTACCACGCAAAGAAATGGCCCGCACAATCCGCGGGCCATTTCTTTTCAGCAGGCAAAACGCGCTTACCGCGCCTCGGCTGTGCCCTTCCCTTTGTTCACAATGGTCAGCGCCGACGCGATCATCGAACTCATATCCGCCAGGTCGCCCGGCACGATCAACGTGGTGCCCTGCTTCGCCAGATTGCCGAATGCATTCACATATTGTTCGGCCACCTTGAGATTCACCGCTTCCATTCCGCCGTTGGACTGAATCGCGGCGGCAATCTTCTGAATCGCCTGCGAGTTGGCTTCGGCCACGGCCAAAATCGCCGCCGCCTGACCCTGCGCCTGGTTGATGGCCGCCTGCCGCTCGCCTTCGGACTTCTGGATCGCCGCCTCACGGCCGCCGGAGGCGATATTGATCTGCTCCTGCTTGCGCCCTTCCGATGCCGCGATCAGCGCGCGCTTCTCCCGCTCGGCGGTGATCTGCGCCTGCATGGCGTGCAGAATTTCCTTGGGCGGCGTCAGATCCTTGATTTCGTAGCGCAGCACCTTTACACCCCAGTTCGACGCCGCTTCATCGAGCGACGAGACGATGCTGTGATTGATGAAGTCGCGCTCCTCGAAGGTCTTGTCGAGCTCCAGCTTGCCGATCACCGAGCGCAGCGTGGTCTGCGATAACTGCGTGATCGCGAACACGAAGTTGCTCGACCCGTACGATGCCTTCATCGGATCGGTGACCTGAAAATACAGCACGCCGTCCACCTGCAACTGCGTGTTGTCGCGCGTGATACACACTTGGCTCGGCACGTCGAGCGGAATTTCCTTGAGGATGTGCTTGTACGCGATCCGGTCGACGAACGGAAACGCGAAGCTCAAACCCGGTGTGAGCGTGCGGTGATAGCGGCCCAGCCGCTCCAGCACCCACGCATGTTGCTGCGGCACGATCTTGATGGTCTGCGCGGCCAGCACGATCACGATAATCAGAAACACCGCCCCGACGATGGTCGAATCCATACTGCCCTCCGGTCCTTGTTTGAATAGTTCTATGCAGTGCCCGGGCGCCCGGTGCGGGATCGCCCAGGTCTTTTATTGGCGCGCCGCCACGACAACGAGGCAACTGCCGCGCAACTCCGTGATTTCGTAAATCCGCGCATCTTCCGGCTCGCCCGCCGCCAGCTCCACATCCCACGCCGCGCCGCGGTAGTCGGCGCGCGCCCGGCGCCCATGCCATGCCGGCACGGCGAGCGTCTGACCGATGTCGAGATTGACGTCCGGGTTGCTCGACGCCTCCTTGCGCACTCGCCGGCCAAAGCGCGAGCGCCTGAGCAGCAGCACCGCCGCCAGCGCCACCACCGCCGCGACGACAAATTGCAGATCGGCGGCTGCCCCTGCGAGGCGCGCAACCGCGGCCGCTACAAAGCCCAACGCGATCATCAGCAAATAGAAGGTACCGCTGATCAACTCCAGCACGACCAGCACACCCGCCCCGATCCACCAGAACAGTCCACCTGGCGCCACGACGACCTCCACAAAGCAAAACACCCCGGATCTACCGAGGTGTTTATAGCACGAAGCGGGCACATTGAAACGGGCGGTACAGCACGCTTTGACGCGCATTTAACGTGCGTTTGACCTACCGCACCGCAGGTTATGCATGCCGCCTGGGAGGCGGCATGCCGCTCGCTTTACTTCTTCGACGATTGCGCCAGTTGCTGCCACGTCTCGATGATCGAGTCCGGGTTCAGCGAGATCGACTTGATGCCTTCGTCGGTCAGCCACTGAGCGAAGTCCGGATGATCCGAGGGGCCTTGGCCGCAAATCCCGACGTACTTGTCCAGACGCAGGCAGGTTTCAATCGCGCGTTTGAGCAGGAACTTGACCGCCGGATCGCGTTCGTCGAAATCGACCGCCAGCAGTTCCATGCCGGAGTCGCGGTCGAGGCCGAGCGTCAGCTGCGTCAGGTCGTTCGAACCGATCGAGAAACCGTCGAAGTACTGCAGGAATTCTTCGGCCAGAATCGCGTTCGACGGCACTTCGCACATCATGATCAGGCGCAGGCCCTTCTCGCCACGCTTCAGGCCGAACTTCTCGAGCAGCCCCACCACACGCTCCGCCTGCTTCAGCGTACGCACGAACGGCACCATGATCTCGACGTTGTCGAGGCCCATTTCCTCACGCACCTTCTTCAGCGCGACGCATTCCATCTGGAACGCTTCGGCGAATTCATCGGCGATGTAGCGCGAGGCGCCACGGAAACCCAGCATCGGGTTTTCTTCGTCCGGCTCGTAGCGCGAACCGCCGATCAGCTTCTTGTACTCGTTCGACTTGAAGTC
>DASVNP010000164.1:0-27728 GCA_036383775.1 Paraburkholderia sp.
AATTCGGCGGGCAGGCGGATCAGGTCGTCGAAATCGACAGCCTGATAGGCATGCAGCGTCGCCACGTAGTTGCGATAGACGATGGCGGCCTGATGCTCGTCTTCGTTCGCGGCGATCGCGATCGCCGGTTCCGGCATGATCATGCCGTTCTTCCACAGCGAAATGATCGACTGGATCTTGCGGATGAAGCCTTTGTCCGTCGAGCCGACCTGCTCCTGGATCATGCCGAAGCAGTCGTCCGAATCCATGATCGAGAACTGCGGCTTCAAGCCGACGTGTTCCGCTTCCTGCCGCAGAATCTGCACGCCGAGCGAGTGGAAGGTGCAGACCGTCAACTGGTTGACGGGCACTTTGCGGCCTTCCTTGCCGGGCGTGGTGAGCGTCTTGCCCTCGAGCAGCTTGCCCACGCGCTCGCGCATTTCCAGCGCGGCCTTGTTCGTGAACGTGACGGCGGCAATGTGGCGCGGCTCGAAGCCTTTGGCCTCGATCAGGTGGGCGATTTTCTGCGTGATCACGCGCGTCTTGCCGCTTCCAGCGCCAGCGAGCACGAGACACGGGCCGTCAAGATAACGGACCGCTTCATTTTGAGCGGGGTTCAGGCCTGCGGACATCGTCAGTGGATGGGTAATGCGGTTGAGGGCGCTTGGGTGCGGAATCGCGAGACCGAAGGCCCGGGGGCATGCTGCGCGGGGCGGGCGGCTGGGACGCTCGCCTCGGTGTGAGGGGCATTCCGGCTCGCTGCGATCCGCGCGAGAGGAGCGATGTTAACACGGATGCCCCAAGCGGATGCCGTGACAGATGCGCTGTCGGACGGCCAGGAAAGGGGCCGCGATCACAGCTCGCCCGCCGACAAAAACGGACGCTCGACCGGGCTGCCCCGAGCGCCACTGCAACCGCCTTCCGGGCGCCCCCCAATGGGCACCGCCAGCAAGCGCCTGCGACGATGCCGACAGTCCGCCTTCGGGACATGCCACAATTACACCGTTGCGCGCCGTCGCCGCGGTGGCAAACCGGCGCGCCGTTTTTGCAGGAAGACACGCATGTCCGCATCGCTGAAGATTGGATTGATGGGTTACGGTTTTGCTGGCGCGACCTTTCATGCGCCGGTGATCGAGCATTGCGGGCGAGCGAGCATCGCTGCCATCGCGACGAGCCAGCCCGAACACGCGCTGGCCGATTATCCGCATGCAAAGGTGGTGGCCGATCTCGACGCCCTGCTCGCGCTCGAAGAAATCGATTGCGTCGTCATCGCGACGCCTAATGACACGCACTTCGACCTGGCGCGCCGCGCGCTGGAAGCGGGCAAGCACGTGGTGGTCGACAAACCGGTCACGCTCACCGCCGCCGACGCCCACACGCTCGCCAACATTGCACTGGCTCGCAGCAAGCGCTTCATCCCCTTTCATAACCGCCGCTGGGACGGTGATTTTCTGACCGTGCGGGATCTGCTTGCCAGCAGAGAATTGGGACGCATCACGCAATACGAATCGCATTTCGACCGTTTCCGGCCGGAAGTTCGGCAGCGTTGGCGCGAGGAGGCTTCGCGCGGCGGCGGTTTGCTCTTCGATCTTGGACCGCACCTGATCGATCAGGCGCTGGCGCTGTTCGGCGCACCGCAGACCGTGTCCGCGACGGTTCGGACGCATCGAGATCAAGCCAGTGCGCCGGACTACGTCCATATCCAGCTGGGCTACGGCGAGTTCGAGGTGGTGTTGCATGCTAGCGCGTTGACTGCGCACGTCGCGCCGAGGTTTACGATTCACGGCACGCAGGGCAGCTACGTGAAATATGGGCTCGATACGCAGGAAGATCAGTTGAAGGCCGGCTTGCGGCCAGGCGACGAAGGGTTCGGCGCCGGCAATGCGCCCGGAGTGCTGCGTGTGCTCGAAGAGGGTCAGGAAGTCGAGCGGGAGGTGCCCACGCGCAACGGCGACTACGTTGGCTTCTATATTGCCTTGGCGGATGCCATTCAGAACGGCACGAAATTTCCCGTCAGCGCTCAGGATGCCGTCGACGTGATGACGATCATCGAGCTTGCAGCCCGGAGCTCGGAGGAAGGTGTCCGGCTGCCGTTTGAACGTATTCGCTGACTTTTTCCTGCGCTACGGGGCGCTTTCCGGCCATTGGCGGCAGCGCGCGAACCATGCCGCCGCCAATGGCAAAAAGCCTGACAACCCCGAAAGGAACATAACGTTACAAATAACCCCGCCTCCGCGGTCAGCGTGAATCCCCAACAATCCGTTGCTACCCCAGTAGCACCACAAAACGACAACGACCTCCCGGAGAGTCCATGCCCCGAATCGTCCGCGCACTAGCAGCATGCGCATTGCTCAGTTCTCTCGCCGCCTGCGTGGTGGCTCCCCAGCAACCCGCGCCGGCACCGCGCCCTAACCCGCAACAGATCGCGGATCAGCGCTTCAACCAGGTCAACGGCCGTATCGACAACCTGAGCCGCCGCATCGACGCTCGCGTCAACCAAGGCTACTACCCGCCTCCGCAAGGCGGCGCGCTGCATCACCGTTTGGACGTGATCCGTCAGGAAGCTCACGACATGGCGGCGCAACACGGCGGCGGCCTGTCCGGCGACGAACAGCGCGTGCTGAATCAGGAACTGGACAACGCGGCACACGCCATCGGCGAATAAGTCAGCGAATAAGTCGGCGCTTAATCGCGTCGGTTAGTCGGGCCGGTTCAGGCACCGAAGCAAAAAAGCGCGGGCATTACGTCCCGCGCTTTTTTTGACTTTCGCGAACCCGCAGCGTCAACCCCCATGCCCCTTGCGGGCCTTTATTTGACAAGCCCCCGGCCCTCGCGTACATTCGCCGCACGCGTCGGGAGAGCGTGCTGGCCGCAGAAAATCGCAGGCCGCGCCGCCGAAGGGGCACACCCGCAAACTCTCAGGCAAAAGGACCGACTGCGTCGAAGAACCCGCGCCCAGGCAACATCAAGGCACCGGTTTTTCGCACTCTGGAGAGCGGCAGTAGCCGTCTGTGTCGCGTACGTCGAACGTATGTCGAGCAGATTCTGGCAAGCTGCCCACCGAAGGGGCGCGCGTTTCACCGTGACACGTCAACGTGACCACGGCAACGCAATCTCTCAGGTATCGAGGACAGAGGGGCCATGCAACGCAATCGCTCGCAGCCAGCCGGCCGCGAGGCGTAGCGCCGCGTGGCCTTTTTTGTTTCGCGAGACGCCTGAGGCCCCATGACCGAACTCAAACACACCCCGCTCAACGCCACCCATCGTGCGCTCAACGCCCGCATGGTCGATTTCGGCGGCTGGGACATGCCTGTCAACTACGGCTCGCAAATCGACGAACACCGCGCCGTGCGCACCGACGCCGGCATGTTCGACGTCTCGCACATGTGCGTCGTCGATTTCACTGGCGAGCGCGTGCGTGCCTTTTTCGAGTACGCGCTTGCCAATAACGTCGCCAAGCTGCAAACGCCTGGCCGCGCACTCTATTCCTGCCTGCTGAACCCGAACGGCGGTGTGATCGACGACCTGATCGTCTATTACTTCGGCGAGGATCACTTCCGCCTGGTCGTCAACGCCGGCACCGCCGACAAAGACATCGCCTGGTTCGGCCAGCTCAATGCCGAAGGCGGCTTCGGTCTGACCATCACGCCGCGCCGCGATTACGCGATCGTCGCTGTGCAAGGCCCGAACGCACGCGAAAAATTCTGGCAAACCGTGCCCGCCACGCGCGCCGCCACCGAGGCGCTCAAGCCCTTCAACGCCGCGCGTATCGACGGCACGCCGTTCGGCGAGCTGACCGTCGCCCGCACCGGCTATACCGGGGAAGACGGCTTCGAAATCATTGTCCCGGCAGATCATGTGATCGCGCTGTGGAACGCACTGCAGGCGCAAGGCGTGCGCCCGGCGGGTCTCGGCGCGCGCGACACGCTGCGCCTCGAAGCCGGCATGAATCTGTATGGCCAGGATATGGACGACAACGTCTCGCCGCTCGACGCCGGCCTCGCATGGACCGTGGACCTCGCCGCGCCGCGCGACTTCGTCGGCAAGGGCAAGCTGGAAGCGAACGGCTCGCAGGCTGCGTTCGTCGGCCTGATCCTGCTGAAGGAAAATGGCAAGGCGGCAGGCGTGCTGCGCGCGCACCAGAAAGTCGTCACGCCGCAGGGGGTTGGCGAAATCACCAGCGGCACTTTTTCACCCACCATGCAGGAATCGATCGCCTTCGCGCGCGTGCCGAAAGGCGTGCAGCCGGGCGATACCGTCCACGTTCAGATTCGTGACAAGAACGTTCCCGCAAGCGTGGTAAAACTGCCGTTCGTACGCAACGGCAAAGTGCTCGCGGTTTGAGCAGCCGGCGCGTGCGTCAATTCACTTTTAAGTTCTTACCGAATCACACCGCATAGGAGCATCCGATGAGCATCCCGGCCGATCTGAAATACACCGAATCGCACGAATGGGTCCGCACCGAAGCGGACGGCACGCTGACGGTCGGTATTACCGACCATGCGCAGGAAGCGCTCGGCGACATCGTCTTCTTCGAAGTCCAGGCACTGGGCAAGACCGTGGACGCGGGCGACACCGTCGCCGTGATCGAGTCGGTGAAAGCCGCCTCAGATATTTACGCACCGGTCTCGGGCGAAATCATCGAAGCGAACACGGCCGTGGCCGACACGCCCGATGAGGTCAACAGCTCGCCGTACGAAAGCTGGCTCTTCAAGATCAAGCCGGCCGCGGGCGCCTCGCACGACCGTCTGATTGACGCCGACGCGTACTCGAAGTCGATCGGCGCCTGATTCACCATTCGTTAAACCGTCAGGTGCGGCGGCCGCCAGGCATGGCGCGCCGCACCGCCAGGAACACCCATGAAGCTCGAACACCCGGATCGTCTGATGAACCGCACTCCTCTCTCGCTCGCCGCGCTCGAAGTGCATGACGCCTTCGCCGAACGGCACATCGGCCCGGATTCGGCCGACCAGCAAGCGATGCTCGACGCCCTCGGCTTCGCGTCGCGCGCCGCGCTGATCGACGCCGTCATTCCGAAGACGATCCGCCGCACCGAAACGCTGCCGCTCGGCCCCTTCTCGCAACCGAAGAGCGAGGCCGAAGCGCTTGCCGCGCTGCGTGAACTCGCGGACAAGAACCAGGTGTTCCGTTCGTACATCGGGCAGGGCTATTACAACGCACATACGCCGACGGTGATCCTGCGCAACGTGCTGGAAAACCCGGCGTGGTACACCGCGTACACGCCGTATCAGCCGGAAATCTCGCAGGGCCGTCTGGAAGCGCTGCTGAACTTCCAGCAGATGATTGTCGACCTGACCGGCCTGGCAATCTCGAACGCGTCGCTGCTCGACGAAGCAACGGCTGCGGCCGAAGCCATGACGCTGCTGCAGCGCATCGGCAAGCCGAAGTCGAACGTGTTCTTCGTGGCCGACGACGTGCTGCCGCAAACCATCGAAGTGGTGAAGACGCGCGCCACGCCGGTCGGCATCGAAGTGAAAGTGGGCCCGGCTGCGGACGCCGCGAACGCGAATGCGTTCGGCGTGCTGCTGCAATACCCGGGCGTGAACGGCGACGTGCGCGACTACCGCGCGCTGACCGAAGCTATCCACGCAGCGGGCGGCCACGTGGTGGTCGCAGCCGACCTGCTCGCGCTGACCGTGCTCACGCCGCCGGGCGAATGGGGCGCGGACGTGGCCGTCGGCAATACGCAGCGCTTCGGCGTGCCGGTCGGCTTCGGCGGCCCGCATGCGGCTTACCTCGCCGTGCGCGACGAATTCAAGCGCCAGATGCCGGGCCGCCTCGTCGGCGTGACCGTCGACGCGCAAGGCAATCCCGCGCTGCGCCTCGCGCTGCAAACGCGCGAACAACATATCCGCCGCGAGAAGGCGACCTCGAACGTGTGTACCGCGCAAGCGCTGCTCGCAATCATGGCCAGCATGTACGCGGTCTATCACGGCCCGCACGGTCTGAAGACGATCGCGCTGCGCGTGAACCGCATCGCCGCGCTGCTCGCCGAAGGCGCGAAGCAACTCGGCTACACGCTCGTCAACGACACGTTCTTCGACACGCTCACGTTCGACACCGGCGCGCGCACGCAAGCGCTGCTCGACGCGGCCACGGCCAAGCGCATCAACCTGCGCCGCGTGAGCGCCACGCAAGTCGGCCTGTCGATCGACGAAACCACCACGCGCCAGGATCTGGCCGATCTGCTCGCCGTGTTCGCGCAAGCGGCGTTTGCCGGCGATGTGCCGCAAGTCGACGCGCTCGACGCCGCGATGGCCGCCTCGAACACCGCATCGGTACCGGCCGCGCTGGAACGCACGAGCGCGTACCTGACGCACCACGTATTCAACCGTCACCATTCGGAGACGGAAATGCTGCGCTACCTGCGCAGCCTGTCGGACAAGGACCTCGCGCTCGACCGCTCGATGATCCCGCTCGGCTCGTGCACGATGAAGCTGAACGCGACCTCGGAAATGCTGCCGGTCACGTGGCCCGAATTCGGCCAGATCCACCCGTTCGCACCGGCGGAGCAAACCGTCGGCTACCGCGAAATGATCGATCAGCTCGAAGCGATGCTGGTCGCGGCAACCGGCTACGCGGCGGTGTCGCTGCAGCCGAACGCCGGCTCGCAGGGCGAGTACGCCGGCTTGCTGATCATCCACGCCTACCACGCGTCGCGCGGCGAAGGGCATCGCAATGTCTGCCTGATTCCCGCTTCGGCGCACGGCACGAACCCCGCGTCGGCGCAGATGGCCGGCATGCAGGTGGTGGTGGTCGCGTGCGACGCGCAGGGCAACGTCGACATCGAAGATCTTCGCAAGAAGGCCGGTCAGCACGCCGACAAACTCGCGGCGATCATGATCACGTATCCGTCCACGCACGGCGTGTTCGAGCAGAACGTCCGCGAAATCTGCGACATCGTGCACGCGCACGGCGGCCAGGTGTACGTGGACGGCGCGAACATGAACGCCATGGTCGGTCTGACGGCGCCGGGCCAGTTCGGCGGCGACGTCTCGCACCTGAACCTGCACAAGACCTTCTGCATTCCGCACGGCGGCGGTGGACCGGGCGTCGGTCCGGTGGCGGTCGGCGCGCATCTCGCGCAGTTCCTGCCGAACCAGATCTCGTCGGGTTATGAGCGCACGCCGAACGGCATTGGCGCCGTCTCGGGCGCACCGTACGGTTCGGCCTCGATCCTGCCGATCTCGTGGATGTACATCGCGATGATGGGCGCGAAGAATCTCACCGCTGCGACTGAAACCGCGATCCTCAACGCGAACTACGTCGCGAACAAGCTCGCGCCCCATTATCCGGTGCTGTATTCGGGCCCGGGCGGACTGGTCGCGCACGAGTGCATTCTCGATCTGCGCCCAATCAAGGAAACGAGTGGCATCACCGTGGACGACGTCGCAAAGCGTCTGGCCGACTACGGCTTCCACGCGCCGACCATGAGCTTCCCGGTGCCGGGCACGCTGATGGTCGAGCCGACCGAGTCGGAATCGAAAGAAGAACTCGACCGGTTCATTGAAGCGATGATCGCGATCCGCGAGGAAATCCGCGCGGTGGAAGATGGCCGCTCGGACCGCGAGGACAATCCGCTCAAGCACGCGCCGCACACCGCGGCGGTGGTGATCGCCAACGACTGGAAGCATGGCTATGCGCGCGAAACCGCCGCGTATCCGCTGCCGACGCTGATCGCGAAGAAGTACTGGCCGCCGGTCGGCCGTGCGGACAACGTGTACGGCGACCGCAATCTGTTCTGCTCCTGCGTGCCGATCGCGGACTACGAGTAAGCATGGCGCCGCCGCGCTCCGCCCGCAGGTTTTAAGCAGGCGGTGCGCGGTTCTGTCGTTCGCGGCCGCAAACGGCTAACATCTCACACCGAATCAGCCAAACGAGGAGTTTCGCATGGCGCGAAAGGTGCGATTGATGCAAAGCCAGGCACAGGCGTGGTGGCGCGCCGGCACATTGCTGCTGGCCGGCGCCGCCGTGCTGCTGCCGCTGCGGCAAGCACAGGCCGCGATGAATTTTTGCGCAGCGCCCGCGCTGCAAACCAGTGAACGCACGAACGCGGATCCCGGTGTGAAAGCGCTGGTGAGCAATGTGCAGGCCCATCTGAACGACCCGCCGCACGCGCTCGCCAAACTGCACACGGAAGGCACGCTGCCGCACGAAGGCATTTACGATCAGAGCGTCGAAGCGGAGAAAGATCTCAATCTGCTGCGCGACGCCGCGCTCGCCTGGCGCGCCACCAGCGACGACCGTTATCTCAAGCTCGTCGACCGCCTGCTGTTCGCGTGGGTCACCACTTATCAGCCGAGCTTCAATCCCATCGACGAAACCCGTTTCGAAGGGCTGATTCTCGCGTACGACATGACGGCTAGCGCGCTGCCTGTGAAAACGCGCAATGCGTCGATGGCGTTCCTGACGAAGCTCGCGAACGGCTACATCGGACAAATCGACGCCCAGCCGCGGCCGCTCTCGGGTACGTTCAGGAACAACTGGCAGAGCCACAGGATCAAACTGATTGCGATGGCCGCGTTCACGCTCGACAACCGCAAGATGATCAACGCGGCCCAGCGCCTGTTCGTCGAGCATATTGGCGACAACATCGAGCCGGACGGCTCGACTATCGACTTCGGCGAGCGTGACGCGCTGCACTATGTCACCTACGACCTGCAGCCGCTCGTCACGGCCGCACTCTCTGCGCGCCGCCATAACCGCAACTGGCTACCGGAGAAGGGGGCGAACGGTGCGACGCTGGCAGGCGCGCTCAACTGGCTGACGCCGTACGCGACCGGCGCCAAGACGCATGAAGAATTTGTGCATTCGAACGTCGCGTTCGATGCAAAACGTCGCGAGGCCGGCTTGCCCGGCTATTCGGGTCAGTGGGATCCGAAGAACGCGACGGAGCTGTTTCACCTGGCGGCGCGCCTCGACGGGCGCTATACGCCAATCGCGCTGCAGCTCGCACCGGCGCCGCCCGCGTGGCTCGCCGTGTGTTTGCCGCTGCCGGCGCGGTAAACCAACTACCTTATTACTAGGAGCGCCCCCAAACCTGTCGCTTCGCGACAGGCCCCCCGAGGGGGGTGAAAAAACTTGGGGCGGCCCGGCGTTTTTCCACAAGGGAGCAGTAAATGGCAGTCAGCGTGTTCGACCTCTTCAAAATCGGCATTGGTCCGTCCAGTTCGCATACGGTCGGGCCGATGCGCGCGGCGCTGATGTTCGCTCAAGGGCTTGAACGCGATGGGCTGCTTGCAGCCACCGCGTCGGTCAAAGTGGACCTGTACGGATCGCTCGGCGCAACGGGCAAGGGGCACGGCACGGATCGCGGCGTCATGCTCGGCCTGATGGGCGATGCGCCCGACACGGTCGACCCCGACACGATCGTGCAAAGGCTCGACAACGTGCGCGTCACGCGCAAGCTCGCGCTGCTCGGCACGCACGAGGTGCCGTTCGTACAGAAAGAGCACATTTCGTTTTATCGTCAGGCGCTGCCTGAACATCCGAACGGCCTGAAGCTGCGCGCGTACGACGCGCAGGGTGAAACGCTGCGCGAATCGACCTATCTGTCGGTGGGCGGCGGTTTCGTGGTGACGGCCGGCGCGCCGAACACGAAGGTGCTGAGCGCCGTCGACCAGTTGCCGCACCCGTTTCGCAGCGGCAACGAATTGCTCGCGCTGTGCGAATCGACTGGCAAGAGCATCGCTCAGTTGATGTGGGAAAACGAGCGCGTCTGGCATACCGAAGAAGAAACGCGCGTGGGCTTGCTGAAAATCTGGGACGTGATGCAGTCGTGCGTGTCCCGCGGCTGCGGCATCAACAATCCGGATGCCGACGGCAACTTGCCGGGCCCGTTCCAGGTCAAGCGTCGCGCGCCGCAGTTGTATCGCGCGCTGTCGGGCAATCCTGAACTCGCGCTGCGCGATCCTTTGTCGATGGTCGACTGGATCAATCTCTACGCGATCGCCGTCAACGAAGAAAACGCCGCGGGCGGGCGCGTGGTCACGGCGCCAACCAACGGCGCGGCCGGCATCATTCCGGCGGTCCTGCATTACTACACGCGCTTCATGCCGGGCTCGAACCAGCAAGGCGTGATCGACTTCCTGATGACGGCCGCGGCGATCGGCATTCTGTACAAGCTGAACGCGTCGATTTCGGGTGCCGAAGTAGGCTGCCAGGGCGAGGTGGGCGTCGCGTGCTCGATGGCGGCGGGCGCACTCGCCGCGGTGATGGGCGGCACGCCGAAGCAGGTCGAGAACGCCGCCGAAATCGGCATGGAGCACAACCTCGGCCTCACGTGCGATCCGGTCGGCGGCATGGTGCAGATTCCGTGCATCGAGCGCAACGCGATGGCGTCGGTGAAAGCCGTCAATGCCGCGCGTATGGCGCTGCGCGGCGACGGTAGCCACTACGTGTCGCTCGATTCGGTGATCAAGACCATGCGCGAAACCGGCGCGGATATGAAGACGAAGTACAAGGAAACGTCGCGCGGCGGGTTGGCGGTGAATATCGTCGAGTGCTGATGCGCAGGTGTGACGGCGGGTAACGATGACGCGGGCTACAGCCCGCGTTTTTTATTGGCGCACGCGGCGCGCATTGTTTTCCCTTAGCCGCGAGAGGATCGGTTGCGCTGCGCCGTGACAGCGGCGGTGTGCTCAGCGTAAGCTGTCGAAGCGCCCATCGGCTTTGTTGCAGCCGACACGGCTATCTCACATCGCACTCACGCACTGTCTGGAGGCTTCTTCGCAATGTCGCTGCCGAATGCTCCCGTTTCCGGTTCCGCCGCCGCCCAAACCACTGGCGCGCGTCTCGTCGTCGATGCTTTGCTCACGCATGGTGTCGAACGTGTTTTCTGTGTGCCTGGCGAGAGTTTTCTCGCCGTGCTGGATTCGCTGCACGATGAGACCGAACGCATCCAGACGATTGTGTGCCGCCACGAAGCGGCGGCCGCGAACATGGCGGAAGCGGTCGGCAAATTGACAGGGCGTCCGGGCGTCGCGCTCGTTACGCGCGGACCTGGTGCCACGCATGCGTCGATCGGTGTGCACACCGCGTTTCAGGATTCCACGCCGATGATCCTGCTCATCGGCCAATGCGCACGCGAGCATCTCGATCGCGAAGCCTTCCAGGAAATCGACTATCGGCGCATGTTTGGTCAGATGGCGAAGTGGGTCGCGCAAATCGACGATCCCAAACGGATCCCCGAGTATCTGAGTCATGCGTTTCACACGGCGACGTCGGGGCGGCCGGGACCGGTCGTGTTGTCGTTGCCTGAAGATGTGTTGAGCGATGCGTGCCCGGTGGTGCCTGGCGCGCCAGCTTATCAGCGCGTTGCGGCGTCGCCCTCGGCGCAACAGATGGAGAAATTGCGTGTGTTGCTCGAAGGCGCGCAACGGCCGATGGTGATCGCCGGCGGCAGCGGCTGGACGCCTGCCGCATGCGCGGACTTCCGGCGCTTCGTCGAGAACTGGCAACTGCCGGTCGGCCTCGCATTCCGCTTTCAGGACACGCTCGATAACGAGCATCCGAACTATGCCGGCGACGTCGGCCTCGGCATCAATCCGGCGCTCGCGCAACGTATCCGCGATGCGGACCTGCTGCTCACACTCGGCCCACGGCTAGGCGAAGCGACGACGAACGGCTACACGCTACTCGATATTCCGAAAACGAAGCAGACGCTGGTGCATGTGCATCAGGGCGCCGAGGAATTGGGGCGTGTCTATGCGGCGGACTTGCCGATCGTCTCCGGCATGCCGGAGCTGGCGGCACTGCTTGCGGAGTTGAAGCCGTCCTCCGACGAGCCCGCATGGGCGGGTGCTGCGGAAGAAGCGCATCGCGCATATCTCGACTGGCGCAAGCCGCGCGCAATTCCTGGCGACGTGCAAATGGGCGAAGTAATCCAGCAGTTGCGCGCGCATCTACCGGACGACGCGATTCTCACCAACGGCGCGGGCAATTACGCGACGTGGCTGCATCGGCATTTCTCGTATCGACACTACCGGTCGCAGCTCGCGCCGACGAGTGGCGCGATGGGCTACGGCGTGCCGGCGGCGATCGCGGCCAAGTCGATGTATCCGCAACGCGCGGTGGTGGCATTGGCCGGCGACGGCTGCTTCATGATGGCCGCGCAGGAACTCGCGACGGCGATGCAGTACGACCTGCACGTGCTGTTTATCGTCGTGAACAACAGTCACTTCGGCACGATCCGGATGCACCAGGAGCGGCATTATCCTGGGCGGGTGCATGGCACCGGACTCACCAATCCGGATTTCGCGGCATTCGCGCGTTCGTTCGGCGCACATGGTGAGACGGTGGAGCGGACTGAGGATTTTCTGCCTGCACTCAAGAGGTCGATGGAAGCGAAGCGCGCGGCGGTGATCGAGATTCGCATGCCGCAGGAGGCGAGCACGCCGGGCGCGACGTTGGAGCAGATTCGCGAGCAGGGGAGGAAGATGCGAGGGGAGTAGGTCTGGTGGGTGCGCTACGCATAAATGACCGATAGCGCACCCAATTCCCTCATCAAAGCGGGTTTGGGGGACTCGATCACGTCGAGCTGAATTTGATAGATCAAAGACTTGATGACTTCGGTCTGGCTCATCGTCGTGTCATGCATAAGTGTCTTCAGGTCCTCCGCAATGCGGGGCGTCACCTTCATAGAAAGCCGCCGCCGTGCAGCCCCCCGGCGCTCCTTGAAACGTTCCAACGCAGCAAGGTGTGCCTTGATCAGCCTGGCTCGCGGGTATTCGCCCGAAGCAAACCGGTGCAGATATAGCGTCATGAGCACTTTGCGAAATTCGGTCGAACTCGCGCTATCGATCATGTAGGCCGCAAGGTCGAGCACATCGAGATAAATGGCGGGTAGTTGCGCCTCAATCGGCCGGACTTCCTTCTGCCGAGACTCACGGATGGCGGGCGTGGACTGCGCAGGAATAGCGACCACCCGGTCACACACGTCGCACACTGCGGCGAGAATATGCTTCACCGTACCTTTGCCGTCGCTGAAGGGCACATCGCGCCGCGTAAATGTGGTGCTCACCAATTGCTTGCAGTGGTGACAGATTGCCTTGCTCTTCTCGCCGTCTTCGTACAGTTTCATCTTCATCGCTCTACTCATTGGTGCACGCTGATAAACACGGTTTCCGGATCACCCACGAAGTAGAACTTCACATACCAGCCGCCTGACTCGATGATATGTACATCGACTGCCGGGACGCTGTGGTGAGGGGATGAACGATATTGCGTGCCATCGCTCCGCATAATGAGCATCTCAACGAATTGGGCAGTGACTTGCCCAGTCGATAGAAGATTTTTCACGTCAATGCCGGAACGCGCTTCATGCTGGAACATCCCGGATCTAAGTGCGGATATGACCGCGCGTTTCACGGCTTTGTACTGACTCGGTATCGACAACCGCACCCCCAAATTATACGACAAGTCTCGTATAAAGACGCATGACTGATTTCGCGCCGTCCTTGGAAATTGTCGATGAATTTTTTTTCGGGAGAAGGCTAACTGCAGTCGATCGAGCAAACTGCCCAGTACGGCCAGCCATAAAAAAACCCCGCCGAAGCGGGGTTCACAACGTCAAAGCCAGCAGCAATAAAGCTTACTTCCCGCCCACGCTTTGCAGCGTCGTCCACTTGCCGTCGACAACCTTGTACAGCGTGATGCCGCCGTTCTTCAGGTCGCCCTTGCCGTCGTAGGCCAGGTTAGCCGACGTGACTGCCGGCATCGAGGTCTTCGCGAGCAGCGGCAGGTACTTGGCCGGATCGGTCGAGTTCGCCTTCTTCATTGCATCGAACATCGCCATTGCGCCGTCGTACGCGTACGGCGAGTACGTTTGCACGTCTTCGTTGAAACGCTTCTTGTACTTCGCGACGTAGTCCTTACCACCCGGCATTTCTTCCAGCGGCAGACCGGCCAGCGATGCCACCGTGCCGTTGGCCGCGTCACCCGCGATCTGGATGAACGTCGGCGTGTGGACCATTTCGCCGCCCATCAGCGGAGCCTTGATGCCCAGTGCCTTCATCTGCTTGACCATCGGTGCCGCTTGCGAATCCGCGCCGCCGTAATAGATCAGGTCCGGTTGCACCGACTTCAGCTTGGTCAGGATCGACTTGAAGTCCACTGCCTTGTCGTTCGTGTATTCACGATCGACGATCGTGGCTCCCGCAGCCTTCGCAGCCTTTTCGAACTGATCAGCCAGACCCTGGCCATAGGCCGTGCGGTCGTCGACGATAGCGATCTTCTTCACGCCCAGGCTCTTGACCGCGAACGTGCCGGCGACCGAACCTTGCTGCGTGTCGGACGTCATCATGCGGAACGTGGTCTTGAAACCTTGTTGCGTGTACTCAGGCGCCGTCGCCATTGCGATTTCCGGGATGCCCGCGTTCGCGTAGATGCGCGAAGCCGGAATCGTGGTGCCCGAGTTGAAGTGGCCGAGCATGCCCTTGATGCCGTCGTCCACCAGCTTCTGCGCAACCGTCGTGCCGGTGCGCGGGTCAGCCTGGTCGTCGGCCGAATCCAGCACGAAGCGAACCTGCTTGCCGCCGATCGTCGGCTTGCTTGCATTCATGTCTTCCACGGCCAGCGTGATGCCGTTCTGGAAGTCCTTGCCGTAGTGCGCCTGCGCGCCCGTCATCGGACCGGCGAAACCGATCTTCACGTCTTCCGTCGATTGTGCGTTGGCCGTCCCCGCCAGCGACATCGCTGCAACCAGTGCTGCGCCCGCCAGCTGTTTCATCTTGTGTTGCATAGCTTCTCCTTGGTACCAGGTGTGGATGGAGCGGCTTCGGGGTCGCCGTACCGCTTCCGTTTTTGCAGAGCGCCCCCAAACCTGTCGCTTCGCGCCAGGCCCCCCGAGGGGGCAATAAAACTTGGGAGCGGCCCTGCGTTTTATTGAGTGGATCGGTGAGGTTCGCTCAACCAATCGTCATCAAATTCGCATTACCGCCTGCTGCTGCCGTATTCACGCTGACCGAACGTTCCGTCAACAGACGCTCGAGTGCGTAATCCTCATCGCCGCTTTCCAGCGCGCGCGCCGCCACGCCCTGCACCGACACGATCGGTCCCGGACGTTTCGCGACTTCCTTCACCAGCGCTAGCAATTCGTCGCTGTCGCCTTCGAATAGCACCGCGTCGAACAGCGTGTCGGCGCTCTTCTTCACGCTCGCGTGGGACTTCAGCGACGCAGGCAACTGGGCCACCAGTTGTTCACCCGCCGCGCCTTCGAACAACGCGCGATTGCCCGTAGCCAGTGCCGCGGCAAACTGCACGCGCGCGCCGCTCGCGGTCGACGCAATACACAGCACCGTGCCGCGTGCGCCCAGCGTGTACGTGTTGCGTTCGCCAGTCGGCCCCGACAACACCGCCGTTGCGCCCGCCGGCATATGCGACAGATAACCGTCGCAGCGCGCGGCCAGTTGCGGCTCGCGTTCAGCGATCAGCCAGTCACGCAACGCGGTCAGCGCGGCGGACGGATTGTCGCTGTTGTCACCGGCTTGCGGGACATCCGCCACCAGCGCCTGCGCCAGCGACTTAGGCAAACCGGCCGGACGCGTGGCAAGCAGGCGCTGCAGATACAGCGCGCCACCGGCCTTCGGCCCCGTTCCCGACAACCCTTCACCACCAAACGGCTGCACACCCACGACCGCGCCGATCACGTTACGGTTCACATAAATGTTGCCGACGTGCGCGCGGCTGATCACGTGAGCGATCGTTTCATCGATCCGCGTGTGGATGCCGAGCGTCAGGCCGTAGCCGGTCGAGCGAATCTGTTCGAGCAGCTTGTCGAGCTGGCTGCGGCGGTAACGCACCACGTGCAGCACCGGGCCGAACACTTCACGCTTCAATTCGTCGATGCTATCGAGTTCGATCAGCGTCGGCGGCACGAACGTGCCTTGCGCGCAGCCGTCCGGCATCGGCAGTTGCTCGACCTTGCGGCCCTTATCGCGCATCGCCGCGACGTGCGCGTCGATGCCGCGCTTCGCGTCGAGGTCGATCACCGGACCCACGTCGATCGACAGGCGATCCGGATTACCCACGGCCAGCTCGCGCATCGCGCCCGTCAGCATCTCGAGCGTGCGGTCCGCAACATCGTCCTGCAGACAAAGAACGCGCAACGCGGAACACCGTTGACCGGCGGAGTCGAACGACGATTGCAGCACGTCCGCCACCACCTGTTCGGCGAGCGCCGACGAGTCGACGATCATCGCGTTCTGGCCGCCGGTTTCGGCGATCAGCGGAATCGGCTTGCCGTCCGGATCGAGGCGGCCCGAGAGTGTCTTGTTGATCAGGCGCGCGACTTCAGTCGAACCGGTGAACATCACCGCACGGGTACGCGGGTCGGCCACCAACGCGGCGCCTACCGTTTCGCCGTCGCCCGGCAGCAGTTGCACCGCGCCTGCCGGCACGCCGGCTTCGCGCAGAATGCGCACGGCTTGCGCGGCGATCAGCGGCGTCTGTTCGGCCGGCTTCGCGAGCACCGTGTTGCCTGCCGCGAGCGCGGCGGCCACCTGGCCCATGAAAATCGCCAGCGGGAAGTTCCACGGGCTGATACAGACCACCGGACCGAGCGGGCGATGCGTATCGTTCGAGAACTCGTCGCGGATCTGCGTGGAGTAGTAGCGCAGGAAGTCGATCGCTTCGCGGATTTCCGCGACCGCGTTCGCCAGCGACTTGCCGGCTTCACGCACCACCAGACCCATCAGCGTATGCATCTGCGCTTCGAGCAGATCAGCGGCACGCGCGAGGCAATCGGCCCGTGCATCGACCGGCGTGGCTTGCCAGATCGGCGCGGTGGCCACTGCATGCGCGAGCGCGGCGCTCACGTGATCCGCGCTCGCTTCGACGACCGTGCCGACGAGGTCGCGCTGGTCCGCCGGATTGCGCACGTCGCGTGCGGCGCCCACGGCGATTTCGTTGTCCTCGAGCATCGGCGCCGCGCGCCACGGATGATGCGCGCTCGCCAGCAACGCCGACGACAGCGACGCCAGACGATGCTCGTTCGACAGATCGAGGCCCATTGAATTGAGACGCTCGGCGCCGTACAGATTGCGCGGCAGCGGAATCTTCGCGTGCGGCGCGCCGAGCGGGACGATCTTCGAGGCTTCGTCGACCGGGTCGGCGATCAGGTCCTTGATCGCGACGCTTTCATCGGCAATGCGATTCACGAACGACGTGTTTGCGCCGTTTTCCAGCAGACGGCGCACGAGGTAGGCGAGCAGTGTTTCATGCGTGCCGACCGGTGCGTACACGCGGCACGGACGGTTCAGCTTGTCGCGACCCGTGACTTCTTCGTACAGCGGCTCACCCATGCCGTGCAGGCACTGGAACTCGTATTGGCCGGGGTAGTAATTGTTGCCCGCGAGGTGATAGATCGCCGACAGCGTGTGCGCGTTGTGCGTGGCGAACTGCGGATAGACCGCGTCCGGCGCGCCGAGCAGCTTCTTCGCGCAGGCCAGGTACGACACGTCCGTATAGATCTTGCGCGTGTAGACCGGATAGCCTTCGAGGCCGTCCACCTGCGCACGCTTGATTTCGGTGTCCCAATAGGCGCCCTTCACGAGGCGCACCATGATGCGGTGACGGCTGCGGCGCGCCAGATCGATGATGTACTCGATCACGAACGGGCAGCGCTTCTGATACGCCTGCACCACGAAGCCGATACCGTTCCAGCCGGCCAGTTCCGGATCGAAGCACAGGGCTTCGAGCAGATCCAGCGAGATTTCGAGGCGGTCCGCTTCTTCGGCGTCGATGTTCAGGCCGATGTCGTAGCGGCGCGCGAGGATCGCGAGCGAACGCACGCGCGGCAGCAGTTCGTTCATCGTGCGTTCCTGCTGCGAACGCGAGTAGCGTGCATGCAGCGCGGAGAGCTTGATCGAGATGCCCGGGCCTTCATAGATGCCACGGCCGCCGGCGGCCTTGCCGATCGCGTGAATCGCCTGCTCGTACGACGCGTAGTAACGCTGCGCATCGGCTTCGGTGGTCGCCGCTTCGCCGAGCATGTCGTACGAGTAGCGGAAACCGCGCGCTTCGTATTTGCGGCTGTTGGCGAGCGCCTCGGAGATGTTTTCACCAGTGACGAACTGCTCGCCCATCAGGCGCATCGCCATATCCACGCCCTTGCGGATCAGCGGCTCGCCGCCCTTGCCGATCAGACGCGTGAGCGCCGAGGAAAGACTCGTTTCGCTGTTGGTCGTCACCAGCTTGCCGGTGATCATCAAGCCCCAGGTGGCGGCATTGACGAACAGCGACGGCGCCTGGCCGACGTGCGATTTCCAGTCGCCCTTGCTGATCTTGTCGCGGATCAGCGCGTCGCGCGTGGCGCGATCGGGAATGCGCAGCAGCGCTTCGGCGAGACACATGAGCGCCACGCCTTCCTGGCTCGACAGCGAGAACTCGTGGATCAGACCTTCGACGCCACCGCCCTTGCTCTTGGTGCGCAGCGTTTCGACGAGCTTGCCGGCCATCGCCTGCACGTCTCCCGCGAGGTTGGCGGGCAAGCGCGCCTGACCGAGCAGGAACGGCACGCACTCCGGCTCCGGACGGCGGTACGCGGCGGTGATCGCCGCGCGCAGCACCGATTGCGGTTGCACGTTTTGCGCGAATTCGAGGAACGGGTGCGACGCACCGTCTTCCTCCTGGTCGACCGAGGCGCCATCGGCCAGATCGGCCGAGCCCGTCGCACCCGACAGTTCGGGCGGCAATTGGCCGTGCTCGATCTTTTCGAGGTACGCGAAAATCGCCTGCTTGATGAGCCAGTGCGGGGTGCGTTCGAGGCGGGTGGCGGCGTCTTTCAGCCGGGAACGCAGGAGGTCGTCGACCTTGACGCCAAGAGTGGTGCTAGCCATGTTTCCTTCTTCGGATACCAGAATGCGCTGGCGAAAAGACTAAAAGTTGGGCGAATCGTACGCCTCCAAATAAAAAGGTGCAACCATGTTCAGCGATCGGTTGCACCCTGTCGAGAGCCTTGTGTGACGGGGGTTTGCGCCGAATAGCACCCCGCGCGACGGTGGCGGTTGCGATCAGTACTTTCCCTGGCGTGATTATTTTCGCCTTTACCCTTATCAAACTGGTCGGCACGCCGTTATACGAAACATGGCAGTACGCGGCCTCAGGGCACGCACAAAAAAACGGTACGGGGTTAGAGGACTGGTGAAATGGAAAAGTGGCTGGTGATAGTGGGTATCTGGGCAATGTGCGCGACTTGCGCCGTGCTGTTCATCCGAGGCGCGACGAGTGGAGCGGACAGGCGCGAACGCGCTGGGGGGCGCTCGCCCGCGGCATCGCGGGCATCGGCTGGTGACACACAGGCTGCCCTGAACGATTAAGCGCGCACATGCGGCCGCTCTGTCTATTGTCGAGGTGACGCCGCCAAGCTAGCGGCATGGATGACCACGCTCGTCTGAGCACCGGTAGCCGGCGTCAGATGTCGAGCGGATCGACCTCGATACTCCAGCGCAGCACGCCCCTGAGACCGCGCAGCAGCGGCTGCCAGGCCCGCAACGTGGCCTGCAGCGCGGCACGCGAAGCGCTCTCGATCAGCAACTGCGCACGATGCACGTGCATCACCTTGACGATGGTGAGCGGCACCGCGTCATAGACCATCACGCGTTCCGCGGCCGGAATGCCGGTCAGTTCGGCCGCGGCTTGCTGGAGGAAAGCGAGCGCGGCTTCGAGTGTGCGGCCTTCGGCGCGCAGCAGAGCCTGATAGACGAACGGCGGCAAGTGCGCATCGCGCCGCTCGGCCAGCGTGGAGTTGGCAAAGCCGACATAGTCGTGGCGGCCCAGCGCGTGATACAGCGCGTGGGTTGGGTAACGCGTTTGCACGAGCACCTCGCCAGGCAGGCCCGCGCGGCCGGCCCGGCCGCTTACCTGCATCAGTTGCGCAAAGAGCCGCTCGCTTGCGCGGAAGTCGTGGGAAAACAGCGCCGTGTCGGCGTTCAGCACGCCGACCAGCGACACGCGCTGAAAATCGTGGCCCTTGGCGATCATCTGTGTACCGACGAGGATATCGACCTCGCCTGCGTGCACGTCGGAGAACAACGCCTGCGCGCTGCCTTTGCGGCGGGTGCTGTCGGCGTCGATGCGCAATATACGGGCACCCGGTACCGCGCTCGCCAGCGTCTCTTCGACGCGTTGCGTGCCGCGTCCCATTGGGGCGATGTCGACATTGCCGCACTCCGGGCACGAGCGCGGGATGCGCGCTTCCCAGCCGCAATGGTGGCAACGCAGCGCACGCTCCGCCTTATGCAGTACGACATAGGCGCTGCAGCGCGGGCAACCGGCGACCCAACCGCAGGCGTCGCACGCGAGTTGCGGCGCGTAGCCGCGGCGGTTCAGGAACACGAGGCTTTGCTCACCGCGCTCGAGCCGGGTCTTCAACGCGGCGATCAGCGGCCCCGACAAACCTTCCACCGACGCGCGTCCGCGCCTCCGCTCGTCTTCCAGATCGATCAGCCTGACGGTAGGCAGCACGGCCTCTGCGACCGCCCGGCGCGACAGGGTGAGCCGTTTGTAGCGCCCCTGGTCGGCCTGCCACCAGCTTTCCAGCGACGGCGTGGCCGAGCCGAGCACGACCGGCAGCCCGAGCTGCTTGGCGCGATAGATCGCGAGATCGCGCGCCGAATAGCGCAAGCCTTCCTGCTGCTTGTAGGCGGGATCGTGCTCCTCATCGACGACGAGGATCGCGAGCCTTGGCAGTGACGCGAGCACCGCCAGCCGCGTGCCGAGCACGATGCGCGCACGGCCGGTGTGAGCGGCAAACCAGTTGCGGGCGCGTTCGCCTTCGGCAAGGCCGCTGTGCAGCGTAACGATCGACGTGCCCTCGAGCGCTGCGAAACGCGCGCGGAAGGCCGCCTCGAACTGCGGCGTCAAATTGATTTCAGGGACGAGGACGAGCGCCTGCGCGTCGGGCTTCGCCGCCAGAATCTCGGCGAGCGCTCGCAGATACACCTCGGTCTTGCCGCTGCCCGTTACGCCGTGCAGCAGAAAAGGCGCAAAGCCGCTGGCGTCGCGGACCGCGTCGACGGCGGCCGCCTGCTCGTCGGTAAGCGTTGGCAGGGTGGGCATCGACGCGACGGGCGATGCCGGTATGTCCAAGGCCGCGGCGGCTTCGACGAGATCCAGCGCAATCCAGCCTTCCGCCCGCCATGCTTCGAGGGTGGCGGACGCTTTCGGGTGCAGCGCGCGAGCGTCGGCGGCCAGCAGGAAGTCGCTCTCGGCCAATGCCTGCGCCAGGTTTCGCAGCGCGCTCGCCCTAGCCGGCAGCGCGTCGGGCAATGCCGCGCGCCCCTCGGGTGTGAGACTGAAGCGCTCTTCCGGCTGAAACAGGCGCGACCAGCGGGAGGCGTCACGCAGCGCTTGCGGCAATGCAGGGAGCGCAACTTCGCCAAGACCTCGCTGATAGTAATCCGCCGCAAATGCCGCGAGCTTCAACCATTCCGCCGACACCGGCGGGCAGGTGGCACACACGCTATTCACCGACTTCAAGCGATCCGCCGGCACCTCACTGTGAGCGGTCACTTCGCAGACAAGCCCAACCACGTGGCGCTTGCCAAACGGTACGCTGACCAGCATGCCGGGCTCTACCGGCTCCGGCGTGTCGCACCGGTAGTCGAACAAAGTCGGCAACGGATGGTCCAGCGCGACGCGGACGAAAGCGTCACTCACGCGACAGTGTGAATGAAGAGAACGGATGCGGCATGACGCCGTATCGCAGTGGGCATTGAGCCGAGGAGGAACCCGTCGAAGTTAAAGTAAAACTTCAATTTCTGCGCTAAGTTTTGGATTCGGCTGAACAATTGCAATCGGCCCGCGTGCCTGTGGATAACTTTGTTGAGAACTTCGTCCGGATGCCCCGAAAACCGCGCCGCTGCGGCCTTCTGTGGGATTCCGCACATTCCCGCCCAGCACCGTGAAACCCTTGCCAGACAAGGCTTAGATCAAATGCGCCTGCAATGTGCAAGCGCTAGGGTACGACGAAAGCTTCTACCGCGCCGCAGCGTGATGAATGTGTATAAGTCAAGTCTTGACTTTCGCAAGAGTGCCATCTGACGGCCCGCTGAATACAAATTTCCCCTTAGGCTGAGAGCCCAGTTCGCTGCAGCGCATCAAAAGTGGTAACGATTACGGCTTCATGCCGGTGCATGGGCACCGCTGCGAATCGCCCGGCTATGACGATGCACTTCGTCCACGAGTTCGGCAACGTGCTCCGGCGGCGTGAATTGCGAAATGCCGTGGCCAAGGTTGAAGACGTGGCCCGGATGATTGCCAAAGCTGTCGAGCACGGCGCGCGCTTCCATGCGAATCGAGGCCGGCGGCGCAAACAGCACCGAGGGATCGATATTGCCCTGCAGCGCCACCTTGCCACCGACGCGCTCGCGCGCCTTGCCAAGGTTCACGGTCCAGTCGAGGCCGACTGCATCCACGCCGATCTCGGCGATCTCGTCGAGCCACAACCCGCCGCCCTTCGTGAAGGTGATCACCGGCACTTTCTCGCCATCGTGCTCGCGCTTCAGCTGACTCACCACCTGCTGAATGTAGTGCAGCGAAAAACGCTGATACATGCCGTCCGCGAGCGCCCCGCCCCACGTGTCGAAAATCATCACGGCTTGCGCGCCGGCTTCGATCTGGGCGTTAAGGTACGCGGCGACCGAGCGCGCGTTGATATCAAGAATGCGATGCATCAGATCCGGACGCGCGTAGAGCATCGACTTGACGGTGCGAAAATCCGCGGAGCCGCTGCCCTCGACCATATAGCAGGCAAGCGTCCACGGGCTGCCCGAAAAGCCGATGAGCGGCACACGCTGGCGGCCCTGTGCGTCGGTGAGCGCGGTGCGGATTTCGCGCACGGCATCGGTCACGTAGCGCAGCGTGGCGTCGATGTCCGGCACCGCGAGCTGCGCCACGTCACTTTCCGTGCGCACCGGACGGGCGAATTGGGGGCCCTCACCGGTCACGAACTCGAGACCGAGGCCCATGGCGTCGGGCACCGTCAGGATGTCGGAGAACAGGATCGCGGCGTCGAGCGGATAGCGCTCGAGCGGCTGCAGCGTAACTTCCGTCGCGAACGCCGGGCTCTTGGCGAGGCCGAGGAAACTGCCCGCGCGGCCGCGCGTGGCGTTGTATTCCGGCAGATAGCGGCCAGCCTGCCGCATCAGCCAGATCGGCGTGTAGTCGGTCGGCTGGCGCAGCAGCGCGCGCAGGAAAGTGTCGTTCAGAAGGTTATGGGCCACGTTGCGTACGACTGAAGGCAAAAATGCATTTTACCGGACCGCGGCTGGCCGTATCGCGCTTGATGGGGGCAATAACGGTTGCACGCAGGGTACGCGACCGGGATAACGTCGGGCGGCAGGCTTTCCAGCGAGCGGCTGCGACGCATTGACCTGGCTGAACGGCCAATGTTCAAGCACGAAGCGCCGGGCTATGATCCAACGGCCTTACCAGACAATGACACGCAACCAAGGAGACTCAATGAAAAAGGCAGCACTCGCACTGCTCGGCGCCCTGGCCGGCGTTCTGATGCACGCAGGCGTGGCTTGTGCGCAGGCCAGCACGCCTGCGGTGCCCTCGCGGCTCGACGACATTCTCGCCCGCGGCACGCTGCGCGCCTGCACGACCGGCGACTACAAGCCGTACTCGTTCTATAAGGCAGACGGCCAGTTCGAAGGTATCGATATCGACATGACGGAGTCGCTGGCTAAATCTCTCGGCGTTAAGGCGGAGTACGTCAAAACGTCCTGGCCGAATCTGATGAACGACTTTGTCGCGAAGTGCGACGTCGGCGTGGGCGGCGTGTCACCCACGCTCGAGCGGCAAAAGCGCGCATTCTTCACGCAGGCGTACATGGTCGACGGCAAAACGCCGATCACGCGATGCGACGACGTCAACAAATATCAGACCGTCGCGCAGATCGATCAGCCGGCCACGCGCGTGATCGTCAATCCGGGCGGCACCAATGAGCGGTTCGCGAAGCAGTACTTCCCGCATGCCAATCTGACTGTCTATCCGGATAACGTGACCATCTTCAAGCAGATCCTCGCCGGAAAAGCCGACGTGATGGTCACGGATGCGTCGGAAACCTTGTTGCAGCAAAAGCTGAACCCGGGTCTTTGCTCGGTGCATCCGGACAAGCCCTTCCAGTACGGCGAGAAAGCCTGGCTGCTGCCGCGCGGCGATGTCGCCTTCCAGCAGTACGTCGATCAGTGGCTGCATCTTGCACGGGCAACCGGTGAGTATCAGGCGATTTCAGACAAGTGGCTGAAGTAAGGCGACCGTGATCCTGGCAGCGCATCCCGTCCATCGGACTCCCCAGCAAACGACGGTGGTCGGGATGCGCCAATATGTCTGTACAAACACGCCAATCATGTAACCGGGTTCGGCGGTGTTAAGTAAAGACCGAACAATGCGGCAAAATTGATCGTCCGCAACCCGACCCTTTGCCCTCAATCGCCCGTGGGCCCCGTGTTGCGATGCAATGCGCCACTTCGCTGGAATTCAAGAGGCATTCCATCCCGGTAAACCTCCTGTAACACGGGCGATCGGTCACCAGGAAGATGAACATGCAACCATTTCATGCGGAATCGACTTAACGGATTACGCCGCAGTATGCGTCACGAATAGCATCAATCAGGCGTATGAAATTGCGCTCTAGTCATAGGTAAAAATTACGTTTCAAACATCACATTTTGGCAATAAATCCCGCAGTGCCTTATCTGACGGGCGTTACAACCTGAAACACTTTGTTACCGCGCTCGTAGGGTAATTCGCCCACAATGCCCTCAACGGTTTCAACACGGATGTGGCTGGGTGCGTGGTGTGAGCGGATACGATGCACTTGCCGGTCGGCGTTTGCCGAAGCCCTGTGAAGGGGGCATCCCTGCTGGGGCCGTAATCGACTCAGGGTAGTCGTCACAGTCGGTTCCTACTTTGGTCTCCTCGCGCTAACCCCGTAGCGTGTGGTTTTTAGCGGGCTCCAGGCCCGCTTTTTTTTCGTCTTGTCAAACGTTTGCGCGATGTGGCGTCGCAGTGTTTTTACTGCAGATCCGCGGCGTACAAACTATCTGCCGCGCGCGGACCCGCACCTTCAGGCGTCACGCCGTCTTATCTTCCCGCAGCTTCAATTCGCTGATCATCCGTTCGCGCATGACGAATTTCTGCACTTTGCCGGTTACCGTCATCGGCAGCTCGTCCACGAAACGGATGTACTTCGGGATCTTGTAGTGCGCAATCTGGCCTTGGCAAAACTGCTGGATCTCGTCGGCCGTGGCCTGCTCACCCGAGCGCAGAACGACCCACGCGCAGACTTCCTCGCCATACTTCGAATCGGGCACGCCGAACACCTGCACGCTCTGGATTTTCGGGTGACGGAACAGAAATTCCTCGATCTCGCGCGGATAGATATTCTCGCCGCCACGAATCAGCATGTCCTTCAGGCGGCCGACGATGTTGCAGTAGCCGTCGGCATCCAGAGTCGCGAGATCTCCGGTATGCATCCAGCCGTCCACAATGCTTTCACGCGTCTTGGTTTCGTCGCCCCAGTAGCCTTGCATCACCGAATAACCGCGTGTGCACAGTTCGCCGGTTTCGCCCACCGGCACGATCTCGCCGAGCGGGTCGACGATTTTCACTTCCAGATGAGGCTGGATGCGGCCCACCGTCGTCGTGCGCTTGTCGAGCGGGTCGGTGGTCGAACTCTGAAACGACACCGGGCTGGTTTCCGTCATGCCATAAGCGATGGTGATTTCGCTCAGATGCATCTTCGCGACGACCTTCTTCATGGTCTCGATCGGGCACGGCGAACCTGCCATGATGCCGGTGCGCAGGCGCGAAAGGTCGAACGTGGCGAAGCTCGGATGATCGAGCTCGGCAATGAACATCGTCGGCACACCGTGCAGCGCGGTGCACTTCTCCTCCGCGACCGCGGCCAGCGTCGCCGCCGGGTCAAAACCCTCGCCCGGAAACACCATGTTGGCGCCCACCGAGACGCACGCCAGCACGGCGAGCACCATGCCGAAGCAGTGATACAGCGGGACGGGGATGCATAGGCCGTCCTGTTCGGTAAGGCGCATCGCCATGGCGATATAGCGCGCGTTGTTCACCACATTGCTGTGGGTCAGCGTCGCGCCCTTCGGATTGCCCGTCGTGCCGCTGGTGAACTGGATATTGATCGGATCGTGGCACGAGAGCGTGGCACCGATGGCGTCGAGCTTCGGCACGTCGAGCGCCACGCGTCCCCGCTCGATCACGTCGGAAAACGTCAACATGCCCGGCGTTTCCGTGTCACACATGCGGATCACGTAGCGCAACTCGGGCAGGCGTGCGGCGCGCAGCGTGCCTGGAGCTTGCGTGGCCAGTTCGGGTGCAAGTTCCTGCAGCATTTCAAGGTACATGGACGTCTTGAAGCGCTCTGCGGCGATGATCGCCTTGCAGCCAACCTTGTTCAAGGCGTACTCGAGCTCCGCGAGCCGATAGGCCGGATTGATGTTGACGAGTACGGCGCCGATGCGCGCGGTTGCGAACTGGGTAAGCAGCCACTCCACCCGGTTCGGCGACCAGATACCGACGCGCTCGCCCTTCACGATACCGAGCGAGAGAAGCCCCGCGGCCAACACATCGACTTCTTCGGCGAACTCCTTCCATGTCCAGCGAATACCCTGCTCGCGAAACACCACTGCCGGACGATCCGGAAAACGCTCCGCAGTATCGCGCAGAAACTGGCCGACTGTCGCCTCGCTCAACGGGATATCGGTCGTCCCGCGAACGTACGACAGTCCGTCCTTGGGTTCCACGAGTGCACCTTCGCCTGACATATGCGTTGCCATGGTGTTGTCTCCGTGAGCGGAAGCTCGCCCTATTGAAATGAATTTGAAATCGATTGTGCCACCGGCGTATGACCCTTCGGCATCAAGTCTTACCCGCAGCGCATTGTCTGAGTATTGCGATTGGGCATCGATCAATGCCAGCCACTCGATTTTGATGACCTTTCCGTAAACGTCAAGTGAAGATCAAAAAAAGCAGCCACGAAGGCTGCTTTCTCTTTGAAACGATTGCTTAGCGCTGACTGCGCAGCTTGCGCAGGCGCTGAATCGCAGCGAGCTGAGCCGTCGCGTACGCCAGTTCCGCTTGCGCGGTGGCGTATTCGAGGTTCGATCCCGTGTTCTGCAGCGCTTCTTCGGCGCGCTTGCGTGCATCTTCGGCCTTGGCTTCGTCGAGATCCTTGCCGCGGATAGCCGTGTCGGCGAGAACCGTCACAGCGCCCGGCTGGATTTCGAGAATGCCGCCGGCGACGAACACAAACTCTTCTTCGCCGTTTTCAGCTTCGATGCGCACCGCACCCGGACGAATCCGCGTGATGAGCGGCGTGTGGCCCGGCAAAATGCCGAGTTCGCCTGCTTCGCCCGGCAGCGCGACGAATTTCGCCTGGCCCGAGAAGATCTGCTCTTCCGCGCTGACGACGTCTACCTTGATAGTTGCCATAAGTGTCGACTCCTGGTTGAGCGTAGTGAGAGGCGCCGGCTTTGCGTGGTGGTGCCTTAAGAGCATTCACTATGCGCGGACTGCGGCGCCCGCTTCGTTACACCCGACCTTTACTGGATCTTCTTGGCCTTTTCGAAGGCTTCGTCGATCGTGCCGACCATGTAGAACGCTTGTTCCGGCAGGTGGTCGCACTCGCCTTCAACGATCATCTTGAAGCCACGGATCGTTTCCTTCAGCGGCACGTACTTGCCCGGCGAGCCCGT
>DASVNP010000165.1:0-2165 GCA_036383775.1 Paraburkholderia sp.
GTGATCATATTCGCGTAGCCTTGCCCAGGTCCCACCATCGGAAACACGTCAGCGTCCTGATCGACCATCACTTCAAGGAAAGCCGGTCCGTCAAATTCTACAAAGGCCTTAAGTTTGTCCTCGAGCTCGCTCGTGGCTACAACGCGATACGCAAACTCAAACCCGTCGGCCCGGGCTGCCATGACAAAATCCTTGCGATGTAGCGACTTGTCGCTCACGCACAATCGACCCTCGTAAAAAAGACGCTGCCACTGCCGGATCATCCCGTCACCAAGATTGTTGAGCAGCAGTACCTTGACGGGCACGCCATACGTGGTTGCCGTCTCCAGGTCACCAATATTCATGCGGATGCTGCCGTCACCATCGATGTCGATCACAAGTGCATCGGGTCGCGCCAGTTGAGCACCGATAGCGGCGGGCAGCCCAAAACCCATCGTCCCCATACTGCCTGACGTCAGGAAGCTTCGCGGCTCGACGAAGTCGAAAAACTGCGCAGCCCACATCTGGTGCTGGCCGACGCCTGTGCTGACGATTGCCCGCCCGCCGGTAATTTCACTGAGCTTTTCGACAACGAACTGCGGCTGAATCAGCGGACTGTTCCGGTCGTAGTTCATACGGTAGACCCGCTTCAGTTCCTTGATATGTTCGAGCCAGCCCGAATGCGCTTGCGCGGCTGGACGATGCTTCATCAGTGACAACAAGGCATCCTTCGCGTCGCCTACGTGCGTCCAGTGCGCCCGTTTAACCTTGTTAATTTCCGCCTCATCGATGTCGATATGCGCAACGTACTGCGCTCTGGGCGCGAATGCGTCAGGGCGGCCACCGGCGACCCGGTCGTCGAATCGGGCACCCACCGCGATCAGGAAATCACAATCTTCCACCGCGTAGTTCGCACAGGCCGTGCCGTGCATGCCCAGCATGCCAAGCCCCAGTTCGTGTTTCACGGATACTGCGCCAAGGCCCATTAGCGTGGTCACCACAGGAATCCCATAGCGCTCTGCAAACTGACGCAATTCAACCGTTGCGCCAGCCGTGATGATGCCGCCGCCGGCATACAGCAGCGGTCGCTTGCTCCGCGCCAGCAGATCAAAAAATTCGCTGCGCTTGTCCTCTTCGAGAAGAGCGCCTTTGGCCACCTTTCGAAGACGGTCGGAGTAGCCTCGAAATGCCAATATGCCTTGCCCGTGATAGATGCCGGTCCAGTTCTGGATGTCCTTCGGCACGTCCACGACAACCGGGCCAGGACGGCCGGTGCGAGCGACTTCGAATGCTGTCCGCAGTGTCTGTTCCAGCTTGGCCGGGTCGGTGACCAGAAACACCTGCTTTGCGCACGCCGACATGATGTTAAAGACGGGCGCTTCCTGGAAAGCATCACTGCCGATCATCGCACGAGGCACCTGTCCGCATATGAGGACGACCGGGATTGAATCACCGTTACAGTCGGCAATCGGCGTTACCGCGTTGGTCGCTCCGGGACCCGACGTCACCATGAATACGCCAACTTTTCCGCTCGCGCGCGCATAACCCGCAGCCATGAAGCCCGCGGCCTGTTCATTGGCGGGTACCACGAGGTTGATCTGGCGCTCGGGATTTTCCGCGTGCATTTCGTTGAAACGAAAGACAGCGTCGTACGTCGGCAAAATCGCGCCGCCGCTATAACCGAATAGTGTATCGACGCCCTGTTCGCTGAGCACGCGCAGGATGATGTCGGCACCCGACATCGATACGCCGGCAAGCGGCGGTTTCGGGAGGGCTTCTAAAACAGGGTTCGGATTTCGGATCATGACTGGCTCGCATGGAAAAGGCCGCCGACACTGTCAGCGGCCACCATCAAAGGGCGATTTCCCTTCCAACTCGAGAACAGCGTATGTTCCGTACCAGCTTATGGACAACTGCTCCGACGGGTTCTCCGTACAAAGCGCTGCCCACCCAGCACTTTCTTGATGTGCCTCTGGAAGAATCGTGAGAAATGGTTTTACCCATTGTGACCATGATTGAATCTGCGCGTACGCCAAAGAGGGTTGTATATGGGCCAGAATAGGCTCCCTATAGGCCATCACGATGGCACTTCTGCTGCATCGCCTTCCAACAACATGCAAACGGCCGCTGCTCGGGCGAGTTATCCGCGCCCGAGCCGCTGAAATCCAGCAAACAGGATCATCCCA
>DASVNP010000166.1:0-2614 GCA_036383775.1 Paraburkholderia sp.
CGATCGTAGTGTTGCTGGTCACGATAACGTTTCCGCCACAGAACAGTTGAAGCAGAGAAAATAGCGACGGCGCCGCGCGCAAATTTTAACAATGCTTCGGATTGGCGTCGATGAACCTGCATAAATCAGGTGATGCGCAGCTGTACCACGGGGGTATTTCTCGCACTCAATCGCGAGAAAGTGCTGCCAGCCAGGTTCGACTTGTCGAACACCGCATGTGCAGCTCGATCTGCCGCTATCTGACGCTTATGCTCGCGCACGTTGGCGTTGGGTCCGGAACGTGCCCCAACCGCTCATCGCAAGCGCCTTCAGGAAAGCCCATAGACCGCTTTCGTTGGGTCGGGGCTCGCCACCTTTGGCAATTCGTTTCACCTGCAGCGAGTACCAGAGGACTTCCATAAGGCCGAGGCTATCGACCTGTTTAATTCCCGTCTTGATCGGACGCACCTGCTGCTTGCTATCCCGCCCTCGCAACAACGCCGCTGGTGCGTCAGGATCGATGGCCATCAACCGCGCGATGCCGATGACATCGACCGCCCCGGAGCGTAGCGCGGCGTTCATACCGGCCGCGCTGCGGAAACCTCCAGTGACCATGAGAGGCACCTTCACCGAAGCACGCACTTTTTCCGCAAATTCGATGAAGTATGCTTCGCGCGCCAGGGAGGATGCCTTTTGCGGTTGGGCAACGCCTGTTTCGTAGGTGCCACCCGAGATTTCGACAAGATCGATCCCCGCATCTACAATCGCTTTAATAGCCGCCAGCGATTCCTCTTCCGTGAATCCTCCACGCTGGAAGTCCGCCGAATTGAGCTTTATGGCGACGGGAAAGTTCGGACCGACCTGCTGCCGGATCTCGGCATAAACGGCCAGCATGAAGCGGCGACGCTTTTCGGGAGTGCCGCCCCATTCGTCATTGCGCTGATTGTGGTGTGGCGACAGGAATTGATTGATCAGATAGCCATGCGCGCCGTGGATTTGCACACCGCTAAAGCCGGCCTTCTTGCAAATGGCGGCGCTGCGCCCGAAGCGTTGGATGATGTCCTTGATCTCGGCAACAGTGGCCTCGCGCGGAGTTTCGAAGAGCGCGGCCATGTCCTTGTTAAATGGCACAGCCGATGGCGCGAGATTGCTGATATTCAGACCTTTGGTCGATTGCTTACCAGGATGATTGAGCTGAACCCATATCGCAGCGCCCTGATCGGTTGCCGCGCGCGCCCATTGTCGCAGCAAAGGCAGGTCTGCCTCGTCCTCGATCACGACATTGCCGGGCTCGCCCAGCGCCCTGCGGTCAATCATGACATTTCCGGTGAGGAGCAGACCGATGCCTGATGACGCCCAGCGTTGGTAGAGCCGGACGAGACTCGGCGTCGGGTTGTTGGCATAGGTCGCCAGAGTCTCGCTCGTTGACGCCTTGGCCAAGCGATTACGGATGACACTGCCGTTCGGCAGGATCAGAGGCTGGGTCAACGGGTCTGCTTTGATTGGAGACAAATCGGTCATTCTGAAACCCCATGTGCTTCGGGACGAGCGGAGTCCGCAGACACCGCTCATACTGATTGCTGACATGCCAACGATCGGTGTTGGCATGCTCGATTAAGTCATCCCGCTTGGCTCGCGATCACGTTTTGAGGCCGCTGTAGCTGCGGATCTCGAAATGGGACCAACTTTGCGGGAACATGCGACATCGCGTGCTCTGTGAGCGCGGTGATAGTCAGACTCGGGTTCACGCCCAGGTTGGCGCAGAGCATGGATCCATCGCACACAAGCATATTGCGATAGCCAAACACGCGGCCCTGCACGTCGATCACGCCGCGTTCAGGTGAGTCCGCCATCGCGCAGCCGCCCATACAGTGCGCGGTGGATGGAAGGTTAAAGAGGATCTCACCCTGCAGACTTGTGGCAATGCCGCCCAGCGCTTTGGCGCCCTTCATTACGAAATCCATACCTTCAGGAATGATGGTCGGGATAGGCACCGGACCGGCCTCGGTAGCGAGTTGCAGCTTGAAAGGCCAATACCAGGGGCGCTTTAACCGCATGTTCAGGTAGGCGTCCACCGTCTGCATCACCAGCAACAGAAGCGACTCCCGTGCGAAGCCGAAGGGATTGTGCGCTCGCATCCCAGCCACCGGATTACGGAGCATGTTCCAGAGCCAGGTGAAGATGCGTGTCCATCCCGCGCGTCCCCCGCACAAGAGGGTCATCAACAAGCCTATAGCATCCGAACCTTCGGGGAATCGCGCCGCCTCAATGTGCGTGCGCTCGTCAACATACAAGCCGGAGCCTCCCGCAACGCCGGGGGACATGCTCTTGTCGTTCGACGGGAATCGCACGCCCAGCACGGTCTCGGCATTGGTGCGCATGCGCTTGCCCAGGTCGTCGCTGATATTCGGCAGCGAACCAACGTGCTTGAGCCGAAGCATCAACTCCACAGTGCCTACCGACGACGCGGAGAATACCACGCCACGGCAGCGGAAGCTGCGTCGCTGCTTGCCGAACCAGCGGGTCGAAGACTCGGTATGGACTTCATAACCGTCGCTGCCGTCGTCCTTGCCGTTGAGCGGCCGAACATCGACCACCTTGGTTTCGGCAAAGACCTCGGCGCCACGTTTTTCCG
>DASVNP010000167.1:0-2905 GCA_036383775.1 Paraburkholderia sp.
GCCACGGCCGAAGCCGAGGAAGCCCCCTGCGTCGCTGACACGCCGGACGCCGCGCGCACGCCCGAAGCCGGCTGAGGCGCATTCGCCAGTTTCGCGGCGGAAGCCGCCGCGGATGCCGCCGAAGCGGCCGCAACCTCCGAAGCCGTCATCACATGCTCGATCGATCCTTCGACGACCACCCGCGAGCCGTCGATAGCGGTGCCCGTATGAGCGATCTTCAGCGTATCCGGCGACGACGTTTCGGCCAGCTTGCTTCGCATCAACTGCTCGCATGCATCCGAGTTCTTGTAGACGGCCGTGCAGGCCGCCAGCAGCGCTGCAGCGGTCGTGACGCAGGCGATAGAGAGAATCCGAACTTTCATTGATGTTCCGTTTTGCAAGCCGTCGGCAATTGTAGCTTACGGGCCGACGGATCGGCACCGCCGCCGCCCACGGAGCGACATAGGCAGAAGGCCGGAGACCGCGAAGCGGCACCGCGCAAGGAATGACCGATCCGCGCATCGCACAAGACAAAGAGACGACAAAGAGACGGCTTGACCGCGGCGCCCTGGATCGGCATCGTGTTGACCGGCCGTTATGCTGCGGCACGCCGCCGCCTCTTCAGCCGCGCCCACATCTTGGGTAAGGATCCGTTTTCCCACCGCGCATTGACCGGCTTTCCCGCATGTTCAGCCTTGCCCTGCTCGCCGTCGCCGCCTACGCCGCGACCAACATCGACAACCTTTTCGTGCTGCTCGCCTTCCTCGCGGAAACGGGCGGCCAGCGTCGGCGCGTGATCGCCGGGCAGTTTGCCGGTTCGCTGATCTTGATCGTCGGGGCGATTCTGCTCGCCGCACTCTTGACCCGCTTACCTGCCGGCTATGTCGGGCTGCTCGGTATCTTGCCGATCGGCGTAGGCCTGAGCAAAGCATGGGCTCGCTTTCGTCCCGGCAACGCGGATCAGGTGCAAGAGGCGCAGGCCACGGCGCACACGCGTTCACCAGCCAGCCCGGCTACGGCGGCTACGGCCGGCCCAGGCTCGTCATGGTGGACAGTCGCGTGCGTGGCAGTCGCCAATGGCTCGGACAATCTGGCCGTCTACGTGCCCCTGTACGCGAGTCATTCGCATAGTGAGGGCATGTTCATTTCGCTCGTGTTCGTCGTCATGATCGGCCTGTGGTGCGCAGGCGCGGTGTGGCTGGTGGAGCATCCGTTGCTGGGCGCGCCGATCCGGCGCTACGGTACTGCGTTGCTGCCGCTGATCCTGCTGGTCATTGGCGTTTCGGTGATCGTGCAGAACGATACCTTACGGATCGTGTTCGGTATCTGAGGCGGACCGCGATCCAGTCGCCGGGCAGTGAGGTGGCCACACCTGAACCTGAAGGCCCGCGGGGCCTGAATCCGGGTCCAAGCCAGAAACCCTGCAGTCCGTGCCGGGATGCGCTGCTGCCAGCGCGCGATGCAGCAGGACCGACTGTCGCCGGCGCGAACGCTCAGTTCGACGGCATTTGCGGCTGCACGTAGGTACGTACGCCGGCGAGCGGCGAACCGTAACCACCCGACTGGGTGTTGTTCGGCAACCCATTGACCAGTTGCGCGCGCGGATCGGTCGGATTCAGATTCAACTCGCCCGCCTGCTGGTTACCGTGCGTGGGATATTCGCTGCCACGCGCCGCGTTCGGCATCACACGGGTACTGTTTTGCGGCGCGTTGATGTCGTCCTGCACGCTCAGGCCCTGTGCACCAACCTGCGTGGCGACGCCGCAAGCAACTGCGCACAGCAGAACCCCCACTACCCTCGACGACCTCGATGTTCGTTTCATACCGGCCTCCGGCAAAGTGCAAAGTGAAATGAAAGGCAATCACGTCCGCGATTCCAATACAGGCGCACCAGCGCGCGGCAGACGCTGATCACATCATTTATACGCGCTACCTCGTCTTTCGGATTCGGCAAAATCCGCCCGCCTGCCGTAAAAATGCCGAGCTGGCGTGCCCCGTGCGCTGAACCAAGCCGCGGGGATGCGGGACCACCGGGACACTGCAAATACCTCAAGCGCATATCGTTATGCCGATTGGCGATTTCTTTCCGGGCGGATCGCGCCCGATAATGGCTGCCATGAATACCCACCCCACTCCCCAAGCCCGCGCGCTGCGTTCCGCGCTCGTGGCACTGAGCGCGGCGCTGCTGCTAGCCGCCTGCGCCGCTCCGACTGCATCGACCTCGCTCACGGCGGCCGATTCCACCTCGCTCGATGCCGCCAGTTCGGGGCCACAGCGTAGCGACAGGAACCGCGCACGCGATGTCTACCGCCATCCGAAGGAAACGCTGCAGTTCTTCGGCGTGACGTCGTCGCAAACCGTGCTGGAGATCGCGCCCGGCGGCGGCTGGTACACGGAGATACTCGCGCCCTATCTGCACGATCACGGCAAGCTGTACGAGGCGCAATACGAGAGCCCGGACGCTGCGTCGCTGGCGGAAGAGCAGGCTGGCCGGACGTCATTCGCACACAAGCTGGCCGCCACGCCGGCTATCTATGGCAACGTGGTGGTCGGCACGCTGCGAGCAGGCCAGTTCAGCGGCTTGCCGGCCGATGGCAGCGTTGACCAGGTGCTGACCTTCCGCAATATCCACAACTGGATCAAGGACGGGCAGATCGACGCCAATCTGCGCGCCTTTTACACGGCACTCAAACCCGGCGGCATCCTCGGCGTCGAGGAACATCGCGCGGCGCCGGGCACGTCGCTGCAACAAACCATTGACAGCGGCTATGTCACCGAAGCCTATGTGATCGAACATGCGCGAGCGGCAGGTTTCGAATTGGCGGCCCAAAGCGAGGTGAACAGCAATCCGCGCGACACGAAAAACTATCCGCACGGTGTGTGGTCGCTACCGCCCACGTACGAAGGCCACGACGTCGACCGCGCG
>DASVNP010000168.1:0-5561 GCA_036383775.1 Paraburkholderia sp.
CACCGCGGCTTTGCCGTGCGGGTTCGCAAGCCGGATCGTCGCGAGCATTTCCGCGTGTTCGGCGAAGAATTCGGGGTTGGCGAGCAGATATTCGGCGACTTCGCGATCGTTCATGGTTTCGGCTAAAGGACTACGGGACGACGCCTTCGGGCGGCGCATCGGTCATGAGTTCGGTCAGCCGGTGAAAGCGCTGTTTCGTCCGGCTTTTCATCGACTTCTTGCTTCTTCATCGGCCTATTCGAGGCCACTTGTCTGGTACAGCCTGGGCCGGTCGTTCGGCCGCTGAATCGGGTAGTGCGCTGGCGCGGGTCAGTCGGCCAGTTCGATCTCGCCTTCGAAGACGGTTGTCGCCGGACCGGCCATCAGCAGCGGCGCGTCTTGCGAGCCGTCCCACGTGATGGTCAACTGGCCGCCGTGCGTGTGCACGCGCACCGGCGCATCCAGCAGTCCGCGCCGAATGCCGGCAGCGACCGCCGCACACGCGCCCGTGCCGCACGCCAGCGTTTCGCCAGCGCCGCGTTCGTAGACCCGCAGCTTGATCTCGCTACGTCCAACGATCTGCATGAAGCCAGCGTTCACTCGCTGCGGGAAACGTGCATGCCGCTCGATCACCGGGCCTTCGACGAGCACCGGAAAATCTTCGACGTCGTCGACCACTTGCACCGCGTGCGGATTGCCCATCGACACCACCGAAATCCAGCGCGTCACGCCGTTCACGTCGAGCGGCCAGAGCGTGTCCGCGCCCTCGCGGCGGCCTTCGAGGCCTTTGGTGGCAAACGGTACAAGCTCCGGTTCGAACACGGGCGCGCCCATGTCGACGAGCACTTCGCCGTTCTCCTGCATGGTCAGTTGAATGGTGCCGTTCTGCACTTGCACGCGCACGCTGCGCTTGTCGGTCAGGCCGGTGTCGCGCACGAACTTGACGAAGCAGCGCGCGCCGTTGCCGCAGTGCTCGACCTCGCCGCCGTCGCAATTGAAGATGCGATACCTGAAATCGACGCCATCCACGGTGGGCTTTTCGACCAGCAGCAACTGGTCGGCGCCGACACCGAAATGCCGGTCCGCGAGCGCGCGCACCTGCGCCGGCGTCAGGTTGACCGGTTGGGTGTAGCCGTCGAGCACGACGAAGTCGTTGCCCGCGCCGTGCATCTTGGTGAATTTCAGTTTCATCACGCTATTGTAAGTGACGCGCCCGCAGGTGCGCCGAACGCCGTTTTATTTAAGCGTTCAGGCGCTTTTTTCGAAGACCGCTCAGTAGACGCTAGGCTCGCCCGGCGGCCGGGTCTTGAAGCGCTTGTGCACCCAGTAGTACTGCTCGGGGATCAGCGGAATCTGCTCTTCAAGGAAGGCGTTCATGCGGCGCGCGTCGGCGTCGTCGTCGCCGGTGGGGTAGTTGTCCCACGGCTTGAAGACCTTCAGCCGGTAGCCCTTGTAGTTCGGCAGCACCTCGCCGATAAACGGCACGACCTGCGCGTGTCCGACCTTCGCAAGACGCCCTACAGCGGTCAGCGTGCAGGTCGGTATGCCGAAGAACGGCACAAAGGTGGAGTTGCGTGCGCCATAGTCCATGTCGGCGCCGAGCATGACCGGCTTGTGGTCGCGCAGCCAGCGCAGCACGATGCGCGCACTGTCGGCGCGGCTTGCCATGTCCGCGCCGAAGCGGCCGCGCGCGGCGATTGCCACGTCGTCGAGCACCTTGTTGGACATCGGCTGGTAAAGCGCGCCGCACTGCCGGTTCAACGCGTGGTTGATGAACACCGAGCCCGCTTCGATGCCGACGAAATGCGCGCCGAGCAACAGTGTGGGGGGCATGTCCGGGTCGCTCAGGTCGACCTCGCTGTCCACCTGCACAAGCTTTTCCAGCTTCTTTGCGGACCCGAACCACTGGACGCTGCGCTCGACATAGCTGCGGATCGCGTGACGGAAGTGTTTCTGCGCGATCTCTTCGCGATGCTCGGCGCTCCACTCCGGGAAGCACAAGCTCAGATTGATGTGGACGATGCGCTTGCGGTTGCTGGGGATCTGATAGAGCAGCCAGCCCAGCCCGTCGCCCAGTCGCGCAACGAAACCGTATGGCAGCAACGCCAGAAATTTCAGCAGTCCAATGGCCAGGTGGGCGCCAAGACGACTCAGCATGCCGCCCCTCCGTTTAGGGCGTCGAGCGACGCTTTGCTCAAGAAACCTGAAGACGGGTCGAAATACAGCACGGGTGATCACTCTGTGACAATCAAAGGAAGTCGCTATAATAAGGGCTTCGCCGAGTTAATAGACAACTTGCGGGGCGAAGCTGGCGGGTGCGATCCATGGGATAAGCCCCCTGCCGGTAAGGTAATCCGCTAAAGCGTCGCCGCTTCAAGGCTCCCGAAGCTGGCTACGTGAAACTCAACCGTAACCACAAAACAGGAGTCTGCAACGTGGCAAACGATTATCTCTTCACCTCCGAATCCGTGTCCGAAGGCCATCCCGACAAAGTCGCGGATCAGATCTCGGACGCAATCCTCGACGCCATCCTGACTCAGGACAAGTACTCGCGTGTCGCAGCCGAAACGCTGTGCAACACGGGTCTCGTCGTGCTGGCCGGTGAAATCACCACCACCGCGAACGTCGATTACATCCAGGTCGCGCGCAACACGATCAAGCGCATCGGCTACGACAACACCGATTACGGTATCGACTACCGCGGCTGCGCGGTGCTGGTGGCGTACGACAAGCAATCGCCGGACATCGCCCAGGGCGTGGACCGCGCGCACGACAACAACCTCGATCAAGGCGCTGGCGACCAGGGCCTGATGTTCGGTTATGCGTGTGAAGAAACGCCGGAACTGATGCCGCTGCCGATCCACCTGTCGCACCGTCTGGTGGAGCGTCAGGCGAATCTGCGCCGCGACGGCCGCCTGCCCTGGCTGCGTCCGGACGCGAAGTCGCAAGTCACCGTGCGTTATGTCGACGGCAAGCCGCACGCGATTGACACGGTCGTGCTGTCCACGCAGCATTCGCCGGACATCGATCTGGCCACGCTGCGCGAAGCCGTGATCGAAGAAGTCATCAAGCCGACGCTGCCGGCTGACCTGATCAAGGGCGACATCAAGTTCCTGGTGAATCCGACCGGCCGGTTCGTGATTGGCGGTCCGCAAGGCGATTGTGGTCTGACGGGCCGCAAGATCATCGTCGATACGTACGGCGGCGCAGCGCCGCACGGCGGCGGCGCGTTCTCGGGCAAGGATCCGTCGAAGGTCGACCGTTCGGCGGCGTATGCCGGCCGTTATGTCGCGAAGAACATCGTGGCGGCCGGTTTGGCGTCGCGCTGCCTGATTCAGGTGTCGTACGCTATCGGTGTTGCCCAGCCGACTTCGGTCATGGTCAACACGTTCGGCACGGGCCGCGTGTCGGATGCGACGATCACGAAGCTGGTGCTGGAGCATTTCGACCTGCGTCCGAAGGGCATCATCCAGATGCTCGACCTGCTGCGCCCGATCTACGAGAAGAGCGCGGCCTACGGTCACTTCGGCCGCGAAGAGCCGGAATTCACGTGGGAAGCCACGGACAAGGCTCTGGTGCTCGCCGAAGCCGCTGGTACCGAACCGGTTGTCGCGCTCGCCGAATAAGCGCACGCAGTCCGCTTCAACAAAAAACCCCGCCGGGCGCCAAGCCGGGCGGGGTTTTTTATTGCCTTTGCGGTGTGCCGCAGCTCATTCAGCCGCGCTCAGTCGGCCGCTCGTTCAGCCGCGCACTCAGTCCTTCAATTAGCGGCTCGCAAACGCGAACGCGAACCAGCCGCTGCTACCACTCGTCGACATCCGGCGCGGACGGCGGCTCGTACTTTGCGGGGCGACGACCGGCGCATTGCGCGTTGCGGTGAGGCGCAGCGGCGTCGGTTTGCGCAGCAACGTACGCAGCGAAAAACGGCGCGAGCTCCCTTGCAGGCGCAGCGCAGAGAAGAAGGTGTGGAACCACGTGCGAATGCCGTCGACCGCCTTGGCTTCACGCCATTGCTCGCCCAAAGCGCGAGTGCGGGTGGCATGGTGACGCAGTGCACGCACGACATGGCGGCGGGCCGGACGCGCCGCTTTCAATGCGGCGCGGGTAAGACGGGTGCTCAGAAGAGTATGCATGGCTTCACAAGTAGGCAACGTGTCGCGCGACGGAGTGTGCGCCAGAAGGAGCACCAAATGTGCCAACGGCGGTGTCGCGATGGACGGCGCGAAAGCCCGGAATTCGACTGGAAAGGACACGGAGGACGGCGGAGTCGGCCTTGGCGGCCTGTGCGTGCCGTAAAAGTGCGGGAAGAACGATCAACATGTGTGCAGGCTACACGCGATTCATGACGTCAGAAAGTCGGTTTTTACCCTGCGAATACGGGTTTTTACGGGGGTGAACGCGCTGCGAGTTTGCGGGGTCGCGCCCTTTGCGGTCGATTTTCGTGCGAGCGTGCCCAGACAGCGTGCCATGCAAATCGCCCATGCGCTTGAAAGTAGTGCGTAAGGCCTCGGCTTCCCGGCAGGTGAAACAGCGCGCAGTCCGATCGCGCCCGTTTTACAATCGAGCATCAGTCAGTCGAAAGTAACGGAACACCATGTCACTTCACTCGAAGAAAGAGCAGATTCAAACGTTGCGGGAGCAGGGATTTGTCGTCGTGCCGGGACTGGTTTCGCCCGAGCGTTGCGCTGAACTGAAGCAGATTGCGGAGCGCCAGCTGCAGGAAGCGGCCACGCCAATCGAATTCGAAGCGGATCTGCGTTATCCGGGCGCACCGGAATCCAAACACGCGCCGGGTGGGCATACGGTTCGCCGCCTGCTGGATGCATACGGGCGCCATCCACATTTTGCGCAATGGGCGACCGCACCTGAAATTCGCGGCTGGATGGAGTTGTATTTCGGCGAGGAGCCGCGCTTATCGCGGGCCCATCACAATTGCATGATGACCAAGCACCCTGCCTATGGCAGTTTGACCGGCTGGCATCGTGCCGTGAGGTATTGGTCGTTCGAGCGCGACGACCTGGTGTCGGTGTGGCTCGCGGTCGGCTCGGAGACGGTCGATAACGGTGCGTTGTGGCTGGTGCCGAAGTCGCATAGCGCCGCCTTCACGTCCGACCGCTTCGACGAGGCCAAGTTTTTCCGCTCCGATCTGGAAGAGAATCAGGCGTTGATTCGCACTGCGGTTTCGCCCGAACTCAAGGCCGGCGACGTGGTGTTCTTTCATTGCAACACGTTGCATTCGGCCGGCAAGAATCTCAGCGATCAGGTGAAATTTTCTCTGGTGTTCACCTATCACGGGGCGAGCAATGTGCCCCTGCCGGGATCCCGCTCGGCGGCCAAGCCCGAAATTGCCTTTTAGTTTTTTGCCTTGGCACGGCGCGGGGCCCGTTGGTCCAGCGCCGCGCAAGGCACCCGGGACGCTCTAGCGCTTGCGCCCGGAAACGGCCACTCCGGTCAGGCCGGCAATCGTGGCGATAACGCCGCCCACAATCAGCATGATCGCCTTGTTGGTCGGAGATCCGGTGAACACGCGGGACACCTCGCTGCTGACCGAGTTGAACGCCTGCCCGCCGAAATACAACAAC
>DASVNP010000169.1:0-17649 GCA_036383775.1 Paraburkholderia sp.
GATCAGAATCGGGCGAGCGCGTCTTCAGTTCCACATCGTCTGTTTGATCCGGTTCTTTGACCACAGGGTCTGACCTAGCTGCATGAATACCCAAGAGGCGAAGATCGTCCTCGAGACTGCCTTGATCTGCGCGCAGGAGCCATTAAAGCTCGCCGAGTTGCGCAAGCTCTTTGCCGACGGCGTGTCGGCAGACACCGTTAGGACGTTGCTCGAAGACCTCAGGCAGGACTGGTCTGGGCGCGGTGTGGAGCTGGTCGGGCTGGCGTCGGGCTGGCGGTTTCAAAGCAAGCCCGCGATGCGTTCGTATCTGGATCGTTTGCATCCTGAGAAACCGCCGAAGTATTCGCGCGCGGTGCTCGAAACGCTCGCGATTATTGCCTACCGGCAGCCGGTCACGCGTGGCGACATTGAAGAGATTCGCGGCGTCACCGTGAATACGCAGGTCGTCAAGCAACTCGAGGATCGCGGCTGGATCGAGGTGATCGGTCATCGCGACGTGCCAGGCCGTCCGGCGCTGTATGCGACCACGCGGCAGTTCCTCGACGACCTCGGACTGAAGGCGCTCGACGAATTGCCGCAGCTCGCCGATCCGTCGGCGCAGCTGAATGCGGATCTGCTCGGCCAGCACGCGATCGAGTTTGCCGACGCGGATGCCGACGCCACGCAGGCGGCGGCTGAGGGCGAAGAGGGCACGCTGGCGGAACCGACAGATTCCACCGCTGCCGAATCCGCTGAAGCCGCCGCTGCGAGCGAAGTTGCTCGCGAGCACGGCGAGGCTGCAGGGGAGAGCAGCGAGGTTGCCGGCGGGATCAGCGAGGCCGGATTGCAGGACATCGCACCGGCCGCGCAAGACCGCGCCGCAGCGGCAAACGTTGCACCGCAGACCGGCGCCGCCGAGTCCGCAGAGAATCACGATCCGGTCTCCCAGACCGATCCGGCAGTACCCGCGCACGGCTCGGGCGTAATCCGCGATGCGGAGCATGCCGCCGAGCCGAACTCGACCACGGCGGCGCACGGCGATCCAGAAGATCACCGCGATGCGGCGCAGGACGAAGGCATGCTGACCGACGACGAAGCCGAGTCGCGCAGCGCCTGACGTAACCGAATATTTTTTGCCACGCCCGCAATGGGCGTGCGCGACCTGACATTTTGAGGTTGTTTTGACACATACCCACGACACCGATTCGTCCGAATCCGAGCGCGCCGTGCCGTCGGCGCGCGCTGACGAAACGCACACCACGCAGGCATCGGCCGGCGCGGGTGAGCGCCAGGCGCAGAGCACGGAAGCAGAAGGTGAAGACCGTCCGCGCCGCGGCCTGCGTCGAGGACCGCGCAGCCTGATCGCGCGCCGCCGTGCCGGAGCGAAGACGAAGGGCGCCGAAGGTGCGCCCACGCAAGGAGCGCCGGTGGTCGCCGAGGCGCCGCCGGACGGCGAGGTCGTCGCGCAAGTGCGCATGCCGCGCAAGGACGCGGGCGCCAAGGGGCAGGGATCGCGGCGCAATGCCGGTGGGGCGAAGCGCGAGGGTAGTCAGCGCGAAGGCGCGCCGGGTGAAGGCCAGCGGGCGCGTCAGCCGCGCGAAGGCGGCCAGCGTCAGAACCGCCGCGGCGGTGAGGCGCAGGCAGCAACCCCGGATACGGCTCAGGACGACCTGTTCTCGTACGTGACCTCGCCCGCGTTCGACGCGGATAACAGCGCCACCGGTGGCGTGCGCGCTCCGATGCTGCGCCGTGGCAAGCCGGCCGCGCCCAAGCGCGTGCTCTCGGCGGACGACGACGCGCCGAAGCTGCACAAGGTGCTGGCCGAGGCCGGCATGGGCTCGCGCCGCGACATGGAAGAGCTGATCGTTGCCGGCCGCGTGTCGGTCAATGGCGAGCCGGCTCACATCGGTCAGCGCATCATGCCGACCGACCAGGTGCGTATCAACGGCAAGCCGGTCAAGCGCAAGCTGGCGAGCAAGCCGCCGCGCGTGCTGTTGTATCACAAACCCACCGGCGAAATCGTCAGCCACGCCGATCCGGAAGGCCGTCCTTCGGTGTTCGACAAGCTGCCGCCGATGAAAACCGCCAAATGGCTGGCGGTCGGCCGTCTCGACTTCAACACGGAAGGTCTGCTGATGCTGACCACCTCCGGCGATCTGGCGAACCGCTTCATGCATCCGCGTTACAGCGTCGAGCGTGAATATGCTGTGCGTGTGGTCGGCCAGCTGGCGGAAGGCATGCGTCAGAAGCTGCTGCATGGCGTCGAGCTGGACGACGGTCCGGCGAACTTCCTGCGCATCCGCGACGGCGGCGGCGAAGGCACCAATCACTGGTACCACGTCGCGCTTGCCGAAGGGCGCAACCGCGAAGTGCGTCGCATGTTCGAAGCCGCCGGCCTGATGGTCAGCCGCCTGATCCGTACGCGCCACGGCTCGATCTCGCTGCCGAAGGGCTTGAAGCGCGGCCGCTGGGAAGAACTCGAAGACAATCAGGTGCGCGCGCTGATGGCGTCGGTCGGTCTGAAGGCGCCCACCGAAGAGCGCGGCAGCCGCAACGCGGCGCCGGAGCGCAAGCAACCCGATCCGATGCAAACGTCGATGGGGTTCATCGGCCGCGAACCCGTGCTGATGTCGCATAGCCGTTTCGACTCACAGCAACCGCGTGGCCAGGGCCGGCGCGGTGCGGCGGGTGGCGGAATGGGTTCGGGTTTCGGCGGTGGCTACGGCAACCGCGGCACCGGGCGCAGCGCCGGCGGTTTGGGCGGTTTGGGCGGCGCGACGGGCAGTGGCATGGGCGGTGGCATGGGCGGCCCGCGTGGCGGCCGTGACGTCGACGGCAATCGTGCTCCGACGGGCGGCAATGGCAATCGTGCGGGCGGTGGCGGCAAGCGTGCCGGTGGTACCAGTGCCAATGCGGGCAACCGCGGGCCGGGTGGCAACCGCGGCGGCAGTGGCAACCGCGCCGGCGGCAACGCCAACCCGGGCGGAGCCAATCGTGGTGGTGCTGGTGGTGGTGGTGGTGGTGGCGCGCCGCGCGGCCGCTCGCGTGGCCGCTAAGGAGTACGCGCCACGGGTTTCATGTCATTCATAAATCCGTGGCGCGCTGGAAGTAGGGGCAGATTTCTTTGCCCCGGCTTGACCGGCGTGGGTTGAGGCCGCGCCAGCGGCCTTGCAAAAAGCCCGAAAAGCCGCCATATCGCAGAAACTTTCCCATGAAATCAAGCGGAAATGGGCGTTGGGCGGCGTTCTGCGGTTTGCGTTTGTCCCGAAAAATGGCTACAATCGCGGAGTCGCTGGGCGTGCGGCTTTTTATGTGCGGCTCAGGTGCGACCACCGGCAATAAGATGATGGGCATTTCGCCCATTTTTTTTTGCCGCTCAGTTCTCAGTGGTTCGGCATCTCGGGTAGCACGAACGTGCGCCGGCCAGGCGCGCGGCCCGCATTGGTTGTTTGCAGAACAGGCGGCAGGCTCGCTGCGCGAACATCTAAGAGGGCATTGTGCAACTGACGGAACTGATTGAAACCACGGTCGTGGGACTCGGCTACGAGCTCGTCGACTTCGAGCGCACCGGGCGCGGCATGATGTGTATTTATATCGACCAGCCGGCCGGCATCGCAATCGAAGACTGCGAGAAAGTCACACGTCAGCTCCAGCACGTTCTGACGGTCGAAAATATCGATTACGAGCGGCTTGAAGTGTCGTCGCCGGGTCTCGACCGCCCGCTGAAAAAACTGGCGGATTTCGAACGCTTCGCAGGCAGCGAAGTGGTCATCACATTGAAAAAGCCATTGGACGGTCGGAAATCGTACCGGGGCATCCTGCATGCTCCGCAAGGCGAAACGATCGGTCTGGAATTTGAAGGAAAGGAAGGGCCCGCGATGCTCGATTTCACGCTCGCGGACATGGACAAGGCCCGCCTCGTTCCGAAAGTTGACTTTAGGAGCCGCAAACAATGAGTCGCGAAGTGTTGATGCTGGTGGATGCGCTGGCACGCGAGAAGAATGTCGACAAAGACGTGGTATTTGCCGCGCTCGAAGCGGCTCTCGCTTCGGCCTCCAAGAAACTCTTCGAAGAAGATGCGGATATCCGCGTCCAGATCGACCGTGAAAGCGGCGAACACGAAACGTTTCGCCGCTGGAAAGTGGTCCCGGACGAAGCCGGCTTGCAGGAGCCGGATCAGGAAATTCTGCTGTTCGAAGCACGCGAACAGCAGCCCGAAATCCAGCTCGACGACTACATCGAAGAACCGGTGCCGTCGATCGAATTCGGCCGTATCGGCGCGCAGGCCGCCAAGCAGGTGATCCTGCAGAAGGTGCGCGACGCGGAACGCGAGCAGATCCTGAACGACTTCCTCGAGCGCGGCGAGCACATCATGACCGGCTCGGTGAAGCGGCTCGACAAGGGCAACTTCATCGTCGAAACCGGCCGTGTCGAAGCGCTGCTGCGCCGCGACCAGCTGATCCCGAAGGAAAACCTGCGCGTGGGCGACCGCGTGCGCGCCTATATCGCGAAGGTCGATCGCACCGCGCGCGGTCCGCAGATCGAACTGTCGCGTACGGCGCCCGAGTTTCTGATGAAGCTGTTCGAGATGGAAGTGCCGGAAATCGAACAGGGCCTGCTGGAAATCAAGGCGGCCGCCCGTGACCCGGGCGTGCGCGCGAAAATCGGCGTGGTCGCGTACGACAAGCGCATCGATCCGATCGGCACCTGCGTCGGCATTCGCGGTTCGCGCGTGCAGGCCGTGCGCAATGAGCTTGGTGGCGAAAACGTCGACATCGTGCTATGGTCGGAAGATCCCGCACAGTTCGTGATCGGCGCGCTCGCGCCGGCAGCCGTTCAGTCGATCGTCGTCGATGAAGAAAAGCATTCGATGGACGTGGTCGTAGACGAAAACGAACTGGCGGTCGCGATCGGCCGCAGCGGCCAGAACGTGCGTCTTGCCAGCGAACTCACCGGCTGGCAGATCAACATCATGACGCCGGACGAATCTGCGCAAAAGCAGAATCAGGAGCGTGGCGTACTGCGTGACCTGTTCATGGCGCGTCTCGATGTCGACGAAGAAGTCGCCGACATCCTGATCGACGAAGGCTTCACGAGCCTCGAAGAGATTGCCTATGTGCCGCTCAACGAAATGCTCGAAATCGAAGCATTCGACGAAGACACCGTTCACGAACTGCGTAATCGCTCGCGCGACGCGTTGCTGACTCAGGCGATCGCGAATGAAGAAAAGGTCGAAAATGTAGCGCTCGACCTGAAGAGCCTGGACGGCATGGACGCCGATCTGCTCGCCAAGCTGGCTGAACATCAGATCCAGACGCGCGACGAGCTCGCCGAACTGGCTGTGGATGAACTGGTCGAGATGACCGGAGTGGAAGAGGATGCCGCTAAGGCGTTGATCATGAAAGCACGTGAACACTGGTTCCAGTGAGAAATGACCATGGCGCACTAAATTGAACGCGGCCGTCAGGCCGCATGACCCGATGCTAACCGCAAGGAATCGGTCCTTGCATTAAGAGGAATGAATGGCGAGTAACAACGTAGCCCAATTTGCCGCGGAACTGAAAATGCCTGCAGGCGTGCTGCTCGAGCAGCTGCAGGCGGCGGGCGTCACCAAAGCGAGTGAAGACGACAGCTTGTCCGAAACGGACAAGGCGCGTCTGCTCGACCACTTGCGCAAGTCTCACGGCTCGACTGATGCGGACAAGCGCAAGATCACGCTGACGAAACGGCATACGTCGGAGATCAAGCAATCCGATGCGACGGGCAAGGCTCGCACCATTCAGGTCGAGGTGCGTAAGAAGCGCACTTTCGTCCGCCGCGACGAAACCTCCGCTGAAGGCGGGGATGCATCGAATCATGTGGCCGAAGCCGCCGAGGTCGACGACCTCGAACTCCAGCGCCGTGAAGAGGAAGCTCGTCACGAAGCCGAGCTGCTCGAAAAGCAGGCTCAGGAGCTGAAGGCGCGCCAGGAACAACTCGAACGCGAAGAAGCCGAGCGTCAGGCGCGCGAAGAGGCGGCTGAAGCCGAGCGCCGTCGCGCGGAAGAAGAAACGGCGAAGAAGCGCGCAGCGGCTGCGGCCGAGGCGGCGGCTCGCGAGAAGGCCCAGCAGGCAGCGCAAGCCGTGAAGACCGAACCGGTGGCGGCCAAGGCCGCGGAGCCGGCGGTTGCCAAGGAAACCGAGCAGGACGACGAGCGCGCAGCCGCGGAACGTGCCGCGCAACGCGAAGCCGCGAAGAAAGCGGAGGACGCAGCGCGTCAGGCCGCCGAGAAAGCGCGCGCCGAGCAGGAACAAATCGCCAAGCGCCGTGCCGCGGCGGAAGCCGAAGCGCGCGCGATTCGCGAAATGATGAACACGCCGCGCAAGGCGCAGGTCAAGGCGCCGGAACCGGCACCGAAGCCCGCTGAGCCGGCCAAGGCCGTGGAAGCCAAGGGTACGCTGCACAAGCCGGCGCGTCCGGCTGGCGAAGCGCCGGCACGTCCGGCGGCCGCACGCAAGCCCACCGCTGCGGCGGCTCCGGCTGCTCCGGCAGCACCAACGGCTGGCGACAAGAAGAAGCCGGGCGGCAAGGGCGGCTGGCAAGACGACGCAGCGAAGCGCCGCGGCATCAAGACGCGCGGCGATTCGAGCGGCGGTGTCGATCGTGGCTGGCGCGGCGGTCCCAAGGGGCGCGGCAAGCATCAGGATCAAACCACCTTCCAGGCGCCGACCGAGCCGATCGTGCGTGAAGTGCACGTGCCGGAAACCATCACGGTCGCCGATCTGGCGCACAAGATGGCGGTGAAGGCCTCGGAAGTCATCAAGTCGATGATGAAGCTCGGCCAGATGGTGACGATCAACCAGATGCTGGACCAGGAAACGGCGATGATCATCGTCGAGGAACTGGGTCACCACGCGGTGGCGGCCAAGCTGGACGATCCGGAAGCCATGCTGGTCGAAGGCGAAGTGTCGGATGCGGAAGCATTGCCGCGTCCGCCGGTCGTCACGGTCATGGGTCACGTCGACCACGGCAAGACCTCGTTGCTCGACTACATTCGCCGTGCCAAGGTCGCAGCGGGTGAAGCGGGCGGCATTACGCAGCATATCGGCGCGTATCACGTCGAAACGCCGCGTGGCGTCATCACGTTCCTCGACACGCCGGGTCACGAAGCGTTTACGGCAATGCGTGCTCGCGGTGCCAAGGCAACCGACATCGTGATTCTGGTGGTGGCTGCCGACGACGGCGTGATGCCGCAAACCAAGGAAGCTATCGCTCACGCGAAGGCAGGCGGCGTGCCGCTCGTCGTCGCGATCAACAAGATCGACAAGCCGGATGCGAATCTGGAGCGCGTCAAGCAGGAACTGGTCGCGGAAGGCGTCGTGCCGGAAGAGTACGGTGGCGATTCGCCATTCGTGCCGGTGTCGGCGAAGACTGGCGCGGGCATCGACGATCTGCTCGAAAACGTGCTGCTGCAAGCTGAAGTGCTGGAACTGAAAGCACCGGTCGAAGCGCCGGCCAAGGGTCTCGTCATCGAAGCGAAGCTCGACAAGGGTAAGGGTCCGGTTGCCACGATCCTGGTCCAGTCGGGTACGCTGAACCGCGGCGACGTGGTGCTGGCAGGCAGCGCTTACGGTCGCGTGCGAGCCATGCTCGACGAAACCGGCAAGCCGACCAAGTCGGCGGGCCCGTCGATCCCGGTCGAAATTCAGGGTCTGTCGGAAGTCCCGCAGGCTGGTGAAGAAGTTATCGTCATGCCGGACGAGCGCAAGGCGCGTGAAGTCGCGCTGTTCCGTCAAGGCAAGTTCCGCGACGTCAAGTTGGCCAAGCAACAGGCCGCGAAGCTCGAGAACATGCTGGAACAGATGGGCGAAGGCGAAGTGGCGTACATGCCGCTCATCGTCAAGGCCGACGTGCAAGGTTCGCAGGAAGCGCTGGTGCAGTCGCTGCTCAAGCTGTCGACCGACGAAGTCCGCGTGCAGATCGTGCACGGCGCCGTGGGTGGCATCAGCGAGTCGGACGTCAACCTCGCTACGGCTTCGAAGGCGGTCATCATCGGCTTCAACACCCGTGCGGATGCACAGGCGCGCAAGCTGGCGGAAGCCAACGGCGTCGATATTCGCTACTACAACATCATCTATGACGCAGTAGATGAAGTGAAGGCTGCGATGTCGGGCATGCTGGCACCGGAGAAGCGCGAAGTCGTGACGGGTACGGTCGAAGTGCGCCAGGTCTTCAAGGTACCGAAGATCGGCGCGGTGGCCGGCTGTATGGTCACGGACGGTTTCGTCAAGCGCTCGTCGTCGGTGCGCGTACTGCGCAACAACGTCGTCATCTTCACGGGCGAACTGGATTCGCTCAAGCGCTTCAAGGACGACGTGAAGGAAGTCCGTCAGGGCTTCGAGTGCGGTATGTCGATCAAGAACTTCAACGATATCGTCGAAGGCGATCAGTTCGAAGTCTTCGAGGTCACCGAAGTCGCGCGTACGCTGTAATTCACGCGGCACGGCTCAAGGGGCGGAGCGGGCTTTAACGCCCGCTCCGCCCGTTGTTTTTGGGGCCGCCGGGGCCGTCGTTCTGCGCCCGCATCCGGGTTGTTGTCCAGTTGGCCTGCCTGAATATCGCCCGGACAAAACCCGCTGCCGCGCGAACCACTTTTTGCATCCGTTCGAACGGATCACACAACACCATGCCTAAAAAACGTACTTCTCCCAATCGCAACGTGCAGATCGCCGATCAGATCCAGCGTGATCTGTCCGAGTTGCTGCGCGAGGTCAAGGATCCGCGCATTGGCATCGTCACGATTCAGAGTGTCGAACTGACGCCGGATTATGCGCACGCCAAGGTCTATTTCACGACGCTGACGGGCGACCCGCAGCAGACACTGGAAGCGCTCACGCACGCGGCCGGCCATCTGCACAATCAGTTGTTCAAGCGGCTGCACATCCATACCGTGCCGACGCTGCATTTCCACTACGACAAGACGATCGAGCGGGCCGTTGAAATGTCGCGTCTGATCGACGAGGCCAACGCCAACCGCGCGAAGGAAGATTGAGCGCCCGTCGTCAGCCTCGCCGTCGGCCGATTGGCGGCGGCTTTCGTTGCCAGACCTGAGCGGTGATGTGCTCAAGGCTGGCTTCCGTATCCCTCGACGATTTCGTCTTACTGACATGACCGCACCTCAACGCCCCCGCGTGCCGCGTCGCGCGCTCGACGGCGTGCTGCTCCTCGACAAGCCGCTCGGCCTGTCGAGCAACGACGCGCTGATTCGCGCGAAGCGTCTCTATCTGGCGAAAAAGGCGGGCCATACCGGCACGCTCGATCCGCTGGCGACCGGCTTGCTGCCGCTGTGCTTCGGCGAAGCCACGAAGTTTTCGCAAGACCTGCTCGAAGCCGACAAGACGTATGAGGCCACTATGCGCCTCGGTATTCGTACGACCACCGGCGACGCCGAAGGCGAAGCGATCGACACATGCGACGTGACCTGCGACGAAGCCGCGGTCAAGGCGGCGCTCGGCCAGTTTCTCGGTGATATCGTCCAGGTGCCGCCGATGTATTCCGCGCTCAAGCGCGACGGTAAGCCGCTTTACGAATATGCGCGCGCCGGCCAGACGGTCGAACGGGAAGGGCGGCAGGTGACGATTCTCGCGCTCGAACTGCTCGCTTGCGCGCTGCCGGATGTCGCGTTTCGCGTGACGTGCAGCAAGGGCACGTATGTGCGCACGCTGGCTGAGGATATTGGTGAAGCACTGGGTTGCGGCGCACATCTGGTGGCGTTGCGGCGAACCGGCGTCGGCGCGCTGACGCTCGAGAATTCGGTGACGCTCGACACGTTGTCCGACGCGACGGAAAGTGAACGCGATGCGTGGCTGCAACCGGTAGATGCGTTGCTATCGACGTTCCCGCTCGTGCGGCTGGATGACGATGCAACACGCCGCTTCCTGCACGGCCAGCGGCTGAAACTTTCCGAACTGGAGATCAGCGACGAAGCGGCCAACGCGCCGCGCGTGCGCGTATATGCGGCGCAGGGCCGGCTGCTCGGTGTCGCGAAGCCGGGCGAGGGCGTGCTGGCGCCTGAGCGGCTGGTGGTGACGGCGGCGGGCTGAACCCGCCGCTGCGGCGCGTTGCTTCTCGAGCAAGCGCGCCGCAGCGAATACCCCAATGCCCCCTTAGTGCGCCGCCGCAGCCGCGGCACCCGCATCTCCGCCTGCACGCTCCGGCCGCGCCATCCAGATCAGCGCGATCAGCGCGACAAAAATTCCCGCCGACACGAAGAACAGATCGTTCACGCCCAGCTGTGCGGCCTGCTGCGTCGCCATCGTGTTGAACAGGCCGTACGCCTGCGGCTGATTGAAGCCCGCCGCGCCCATCTGACGGATCGACTGATCGAACACGGGGTTATACGCGCTGGCCTGCTCGGCCAGTTGTGCGTGGTGCATGATGGTGCGGTGATCCCATGCGGTCTGGAAAATCGACGTGCCGATGCCGCCGCACATGATCCGCACGAAATTCGACAAGCCCGAGGCCGCCGGAATCCGCTGACCGGGCAAGCCCGACAGCGTGATCGACACGAGCGGAATAAAGAACCCCGCCATCCCGATGCCCTGAATCAACGTGGGCACCAGCAGCGAATAAGTATCCACGCCGGTCGTATAGCGCGAGCGCATCCAGAAACACAACGCGAACACGAGGAACGACAGCGTCGCGATATAGCGCGGATCGGTACGCGGCAAAACCTTGCCGGTGATCGGCGAGAGCAGCACAGCGAACAGGCCGACCGGCGCCATCACGAGACCGGCTTCGGTGGCGGTGTAGCCGATATCGGTCTGCAGCCACAACGGCAGCAGCACGAGGTTGCCGAAGTAGAGTCCGTAGCCGATCGACAGCGCAATCGTGCCGCTGGTGAAGTTGCGCCGGCTGAAGAGCGAGAGATCGACCACCGGGTGGTCCGCCGTCAACTCCCACACGATAAAGAACGCCAGCGCGATGACCGCGACCAGCGCCAGCACCACGATCGTGGTCGACGAAAACCAGTCGAGGTCTTTGCCCTTGTCGAGCATGACCTGCAGCGAGCCGACCCAGACAATCAGCAGGCCGAGACCGACGCCATCGATCGGCGCTTTTCTGATGACCGAATCGCGGTTGCGGAAGATCATCCACGTCGCCATGGCGGCCACGATGCCGACCGGAATGTTGACGTAGAAAATCCACGGCCACGAGATGTTGTCCGAGATCCAGCCGCCGAGAATCGGGCCCGCGACTGGCGCGATCAGTGTGGTCATCGCCCACATCGACAGGGCCATGGGCGCCTTGGCGCGCGGATAACTGGCGAGCAGCAGCGTTTGCGACAGCGGGATCATCGGGCCGGCCACCGCGCCTTGCAACACGCGCGAGGCGAGCAGGAAGGGCAGAGTCGGCGCGAGACCGCACATCCACGACGAGATCACGAACAGCACGATCGACGCCATGAAGAGCCGCACCTGGCCGATGCGGTCGGTGAGCCAGCCCGTGAGCGGCACCGAGATCGCGTTGGCGACAGCGAACGAGGTGATCACCCACGTGCCCTGATCGGACGACACGCCGAGGTCGCCGGAAATCGATGGAATCGACACGTTGGCGATCGACGTGTCGAGCACGTTCATGAAGACGGCGAGCGACACCGCGATGGTGCCGATCACCAGTTGCGCGCCCTCGAGCGGTGGATGAGGGACTTGCGCCTGAGCCTGAGACATTAAGGAAGCCTTGTGTGAGTCGTCGACCGGCTTACATCAGCTTTGCTGCGGGCTTCGTCGCGGTTGACTTGGCCGACGATTGGGCTGTCGACTGGGCCGACGACTGCGTCGACTTCTGCGAGCCGCCGTTCGGACCGGCGTTTTCCGCGATGATGCGCGCAATTTCCGCATCGGCTTCGTCGCCGTACTTCGCGAACACGTTGGTCTGGTAGACCGTGTTCGGCGCTTCGCCGAGCTGGCCGCCGTTGTCGTCCTTGATGCTGACGTCGGCTTGCATCGACAGGCCGATGCGCAGCGGGTGCTTTTCAAGTTCCTGCGGATCGAGGGCGATACGCACCGGCAGACGCTGCACGACCTTGATCCAGTTGCCGGTGGCGTTCTGCGCGGGCAGCAGCGAGAACGCCGAACCCGTGCCCGCCGAGAAGCCGACCACCTTGCCGTGATACACCACCGACGAGCCATACACGTCAGCCGTCAGTTCGACCGGCTGGCCAATACGCATGTGCTTGAGCTGCACTTCCTTGAAGTTCGCGTCGACCCACACGCCGCCAAGCGGCACGATCGCCATCAGCGGAGTGCCCGGCGAGACGCGCTGGCCGACCTGCACCGAGCGCTTCGCGACGTAGCCCGTGACCGGCGCCGGCAGGGTGTTGCGCGCGTTGTTCAGATACGCGTCGCGGACCTTCGCGGCCGCGGCCTGCACGTTCGGGTGGCTCGCGATCGTGGTGTTGGCGGTCAGCGCGCGGTTCGACGCCAGTTGCTGCTGGGCGGCGTCGACGGCGGCTTGCGAGCTCTTCACGGCGTCGCGTGCGTGCGAGATCTCTTCCGCCGACACGGCACCGGTTTGCGCCACGGTCAGGCGGCGCTTCAGGTCGTCCTGGGCGCGCGACAGATCCGACTCGCGCTGGGCGACTTGCGCCTGGTATTGGTTGTCGTCGGCGAAGAGGCCGCGCACCTGGCGCACCGTCTGCGCCAGATTGGCTTCGGCCTGTTCCAGCGCGACGCGCGCGTCGGCCGGATCGAGCACCACGAGCGGGTCGCCGGCCTTGACGGTTTGCGTATCGTCCGCGTTGACGGCGACCACGGTGCCGGTGACTTGCGGCGTGATCTGCACCACGTTGCCGTTCACATACGCGTCGTCGGTGTCTTCATGGAAGCGCGCGACGAGGAAGTAGTACAGGCCATAAGCAATCGCGGCGATCAGGATCACGATGACGAGCAGCGTCATCATGCGCTTGCGTTTGCCGTTGTTCGCCGATTGTGCCGGCTGTGTGTTAGCCGCGGGCTGCTGGGGGGTGCTCATTGATGTGCTCCGGGTTCTTTCAAAACTCGTCGTTTATTCGGATGTTCGTGCGTGGGTTCGACAGGATGCGCGCGCTCAGTTCGCGGAAGAGGTCGCGGCCGCGGCCGTTGCCGGGGCATCGGTCGGCACCACGAGGCCAGTCTGCGTCGCGTCGAAACCGCCACCCAGCGCCTTGATGAGGCCGATCTGCAGATCGCGGCGGCGCATTTTCAGGCTGGTCACCGTCTGTTCGGCGGAGAGGCGGTTCTGGTCGGCGGTCAACACCTGCAACTGCGGCGACAAACCAGCCTTGTAGCGAATCACGGCCAGCTGATAGGCCTTGGTCGACGCGTCGAGCGCGCGTTGGGCGTCACCCGATTGCTGGTCGATCGAACGGATCGACGACACTTGCGTCGCGACGTCCGAGAGCGCGTTGATCAGCGTCTGGTTGTAGTTCGCCACGTCCAGGTCGAAGTCGGCGTAACGCCCCTTCAATTGTGAACGCAGCGCGCCGGCGTCGAAGATCGGCAGATGGATGGCCGGGCCGAATTGCATCTGGCGGCTGCTGAATTGAAGGAAGCGGCCCCAGCCGAACGCGTCGAAACCGAAGCCGGCCGCGAGGTTCACGTCCGGGAAGAATTCGGCTTTGGCTTCCTTCACGTCGTGCATCGCGGCTTCGACCTGCCAGCGCGCGGCGACGATATCCGCGCGGCGGGCGACGAGGTCAGCCGGCAGGTTGTTCGGCAAAGCGACCACATCGCCCTTGGTCAGCTTGGGCTCGGCGATCTGCAGGCCGCGGTCCGGACCCTTGCCGAGCAGTGCGCCCAACTGATAGCGCGCCACGGTGATCTGGCCGTCGAGGTCGGTCAAATTCGCCTGGCTGGTCGCGATGTTGCCGTTCGCGGTTTCGCGCTCGACGTTGGTGTCGAGGCCGGCGCTGACACGGCCATTGGTAATGCGGCTGATATCCTGGCGGTTGGCGATTTCGCGCGCGGCGATGTCGCGGAACGCATACAGCTGCGCGAGCTGGTTATAGGTGCTGGCCACTGCCGCGGCGAGCGTCACGCGCGCCTGCTGCATGTCGGCCTCGGCGGCCTTTTCCTGCGACACGGCTTGGCCGAGGCGCGCCCGATTCTTGCCCCAGAGGTCCAGATCCCAGGACGCGCTCGCGAGCACATTGTTCTCGCTATACCAGGTGCCGCCGTACGGAGGCGGGTAGAGCGAGTTGGCCGAAAAGATCTCGCGAGTCCACGAATAGCTGCCGTTGGCCTTCGGATACAGGGCCGAGCGCGAACTCTCGATATACGACGAGGCCTTGGCGATGCGCGCCTGCGCCTGGGCAATCGACGGGCTGCCTTCCAGTGCTTCCGCGATCAGCTTGGGCAGTTGCGGATCGCCGAACTGGTTGGCCCAGTCGAGCGACGGCCACTGGCCGCCCTGGCCAGACAGGCTCTGGGCGGACTCGTACTGAGCCGGCGACGATATCTGCTTGTCGCTTTTCAAACCGAAGTAGTTCGCGCACCCCGTGAGGGCGAGCGCCGTCACCGCGGCGGCGACAGCGCCGCGGCTCGAAAGAGCAGACGCGGACAGGGAAAGGGATTTCATCGCTCGACTCTTTGAGTGGAATGTAATGATGGACACTGCAAGCAATTTGTTACGGTTTACTGTCAAAATTGCTTGCTGTATCACGGGTTAGGCCCGCTTGTTCGCCCGAATTGACCAGCACACGGCGCAGCATGCTCTTCAGAAACCCCACTTCTTCGGGGGTAAAGCCACCCAGCAGGCTGTCCAGCACGCCGTTGAAAATGGCCGGCATTTTGGCGGCGATGGCGTGACCTTCGGGTGTCAGCGCGAGGCGTACGACCCGCCGGTCCTCGTTGCTGCGCACCCGGGTCAGCAGGCCGCGTTTCTCCAGTCGGTCGATCAGACGCGTCACGGCACTCGCGTCGATGCCGTACTCGCGGGCCAACTCGGCCGCCAGCAGGCATTTGCCGCTCGCCACCATGAACAGGATGCTGCCTTGCTGGCTGGTAATGCCCAGCTCGGCCATGCTGCGCTGGGTGACCAGATTGGACAGGGTCGATTTCACCCGGGAGATCAGATAGCCGACGCTTTCGCCCAGTTGATACTCGCTGATTTCCGGCGCGGGTGTGGAGGTCGGCTCTGTCATGATTCTCGTGCGAATGCAATGGTTGACTAGGCAGGATTATAGTTGGCCGTTGGTTGACGCGACAAGTGTTATTACAGCTTAGGCAAGGATCTTTTCCCGCTCAAGATGCAATCCATGCGTTTTCGCGTAGGGTTTCGCCGATATGGGGTGTCGTCGTTTCCCATTTGCTACTGTGCAGGGCGTAGCCGGTCCACCAGGGAATACGAGAAAGCTTCATTTGTGCGTGCTATAATGTTGGGTTCCCAAAAAGTGCGCTTTGGGCTTGTCGTGGTTGAACTCAGTAGCCGGCCAGTAGCGGCATACGCAAGCGGTAAGCAAGCGGCGCACTCCAACTGTCTCCAGGTTTCCTATGACCCGCGCCCTACGCAACATCGCCATCATTGCCCACGTCGACCATGGCAAGACCACGCTCGTCGACCAGCTCCTCCGCCAGACCGCCACGTTCCGTGACAACCAGCAGGTCGCCGAGCGCGTGATGGACTCGAACGACATCGAAAAGGAACGTGGCATCACGATTCTTTCGAAGAACTGCGCGGTCGAATACGAAGGCACCCACATCAACATCGTCGACACCCCGGGTCACGCCGACTTCGGCGGCGAAGTGGAGCGTGTGCTGTCGATGGTCGACTCGGTGCTGCTGCTGGTGGACGCGGTCGAAGGCCCGATGCCGCAAACGCGCTTCGTGACCAAGAAGGCGCTGGCGCTCGGCCTGAAGCCGATCGTCGTGATCAATAAGGTCGACCGGCCGGGCGCGCGGATCGACTGGGTGATCAACCAGACGTTCGACCTGTTCGACAAGCTGGGCGCAACCGACGAACAGCTCGACTTCCCGATCGTGTACGCATCGGGTCTGAATGGTTATGCGGGCCTGACGCCGGACGTGCGTGAAGGCGATATGCGTCCGCTGTTCGAAGCCGTGCTGCAGCACGTGCCGGTTCGCCCGGCCGATCCGGAGGCCCCGCTGCAGCTGCAGATCACGTCGCTCGACTACTCGTCGTATGTCGGTCGTATCGGCGTGGGCCGAATCACGCGTGGCCGCATCAAGCCGGGCATGGCGGTCGCCGTGCGCTCGGGTCCCGATGGCGCGATCCTGAACCGCAAGATCAACCAGGTGCTGTCGTTCAAGGGTCTGGAGCGCGTGCAGGTGGACTCGGCTGAAGCCGGCGACATCGTGCTGATCAACGGTATCGAAGAAATCGGCATCGGCGTGACCATCTGTGCTCCGGAGCAGCCGGACGCACTGCCCATGATCACCGTCGACGAACCGACGCTGACCATGAACTTCCTCGTCAACTCGTCGCCGCTGGCCGGCCGCGAAGGCAAGTTCGTCACGAGCCGTCAGATCCGCGATCGTCTGATGAAAGAGCTGAACCACAACGTCGCGCTGCGCGTGAAAGACACCGGCGACGAAACCACGTTCGAAGTGGCGGGCCGCGGCGAACTGCACCTGACCATTCTGGTGGAAAACATGCGTCGCGAAGGCTACGAGCTGGCCGTTTCGCGTCCGCGCGTGGTGATGACGGAAGTCGACGGCGTGAAACACGAGCCGTACGAGAACCTGACCGTCGACATGGAAGACACCCACCAGGGCGGCGTGATGGAAGAACTCGGCCGCCGCAAAGGCGAAATGCTCGACATGGCGTCGGACGGCCGTGGTCGTACGCGTCTCGAGTACCGCATTTCGGCGCGTGGCCTGATCGGCTTCCAGTCCGAATTCCTCACGCTCACGCGCGGCACGGGCCTGATGAGCCACACGTTCGACTCGTACCAGCCGGTCAAGGAAGGCGCGGTCGGCGAGCGCCGCAACGGCGTGCTGATTTCGCAGGACGACGGTGCAGCGGTTGCGTACGCGTTGTGGAAGCTGCAGGATCGCGGCCGCATGTTCGTGTCGCCGGGCGATGCGCTGTACGAAGGCATGATCATCGGCATTCATAGCCGCGACAACGATCTCGTCGTGAACCCGATCAAGGGCAAGCAGCTGACCAACGTGCGCGCGTCGGGTACCGACGAAGCGGTGCGTCTCGTGCCGCCGGTCCAGATGTCGCTGGAGTACGCGGTCGAGTTCATCGACGACGACGAACTGGTCGAAGTCACGCCGCAGTCGATCCGTCTGCGCAAGCGCTACCTGAAGGAACATGAGCGCCGCAGCGCGAGCCGCAAGGGCGCGGTGGACTGATACGCGAAAGCCGGCTCACGCCGGTGCGCTCCGACAGTCGTGCAAAAGCCACCCTCGGGTGGCTTTTGCCGTTTCTGGGCGTCGGCAATGTTGCAAGCCGATGACGGCGATTCCCGATCCGTTTGGCCCCGTTTCCTGAAGAAGACTGTTGCGGGCTGCGCAAGTCGGCCGAAAGCCCTGCTGCAGCGGGCTTGAGCGGCAATCCGTCTGCTATCTGCACTATCCGTTCTGTGATATGCTCCCCGGGTGCAAAGTTTTAGGTCCTTCCAAGCAAGACTTGATTCGCGCAATCCGCTAAACGGTCAGGCCGTGTCGCGGAAGGTTCTGTAACCCG
>DASVNP010000170.1:0-4720 GCA_036383775.1 Paraburkholderia sp.
ACAAGACGGTCGACGAAGGCATTAAGTCACGCGCGGAATTGGAGGACGAACTGTGACCACGGACAACCACCTGAAAGGCCACAAATCGCCGGCAGAAATGGTCAGCACGCACATTCACGTCTGGCGCGAAGCACTCGCGCACTTGCTCACGAACCCATCATATGACCGGGCATATGTAGAGCACGAACAGAAGGCACTTGCCGACATCGAAAATGCGTGTGAAGTCCAGTTGGCAGAACGCACGCACCCGGATCAAACCGACTCCACGCTTGACGCCACCCTGCCGACATGGCCTGAGCTGAATACGCTGATGCGATCGCTGTACAGCGCATCGTTCGACTACGGCAACGCGGCAGGCAAGCCCGGTCCAAATCCGCACTACCTGCGCGTGCACAACGCCCAAGGACGCCTGCGGTACGCCCTGCACGTGATTCTAGGCACCGAGCCGACGGACGAGAACGAGCTTGCGCAGATCAACCATGCACGCCGCGAAGACGGCAGGCCGGAGATCCGGATTAAGGGACGTCGATCATGATCTACGTCGCCTACACCGGCATTGCCGCCGCCGTCGCGGCCGTCCTCGGTACGCGGCGCATCGGGCTTGGGAACTGGCAGGCATGGGCCATCTACGGGATTGTGGGGCTGTCCGCCGCTATTGGGAGGCTCTCATGACAGTCTACGTCGACGACATGTACCTATCCTCGATCGGGCAGTTTGGCCGCATGAAGATGTCGCACCTGATCGCCACCACGACAGACGAACTTGTCGCAATGGCGCGCCGGATCGGCGTGCCCACGAGGTGGATCCAACACGCGGGCACGGCCGGCGAGCACTTCGATATTGCGATCACCAAGCGCGAGCTCGCGATCGCCGCCGGCGCGGTGCAGATCAGCATGAAGCAATGCGCCGCCATGTGCAAACGGCGCCGCATCACCGGCGAGCTGGGAGAGCCAGCGGACGCGTGCGAGTGGCTCCACAACTGGGCGGCCGACCGCCGCGCCGAGGCCGCCGAGCACAACGCGCAGGCGAACGCACTTTTTGACAAGCCGATAGGTGCCGCATGAGCAGGCGCGACAGCTTCGCCTACTGGGTTTGCTACATGAGCAAGTGGCCGCCCAATAAGGTGCGCATCCACCGCGCCACGCGGTTGCACTGCCGAATCCGCATGCGCCTCGAGTTCAACCGCAGCGACGCGCGGAGGCGCTAAACAACAGATTGATCATCTTATCGAGAATGCAAGCATATCCGCCTGAAAGCCACGCCAATACTGGCGGATACGGAACGGCGGCGCCGACCATCTAATAACCGGGCGCACATAGGGCGCACCATAAAACCATACGCATATGAAAGAACACCCGATCCTTTTCAACCGCGAGATGATCCTCGCGCTTCATGCCGGCCGCAAGACGCAGACGCGGCGCATCATGAACCCTCAGCCTGTCGTTAGCGACACGGGCTGGCACAGTCTCCCCCATTACAGCGTGAGCAGCGAAAGCGGATTCCGCCACGGCGCGCCGTTCTTTGGCCGTTGCCCATACGGCGCCGCCAGCGATCGCCTATGGGTGCGCGAGGCGTGGCGCGTCACCGCGAAGCACGACGCGATCGCTCCCCGAGACCTGCCGTTCGAGCGCGGAATGACGATCATGTACGACGCCGGCGGATCCCGGGCACACGACGAGACGGGCCAGTATGTGAACGCCCCGGACTACCCGCCAACCCGGCCGACATGGGCCGGCAAAGGGCGCCCATCGATCCACATGCCGCGCGTCGCGTCGCGCACCACGATCGAGGTGATGAGCGTGCGCGTCGAACGCCTGCAGAACATCACAGAGGAAGACGCCAAGGCGGAAGGCGTCGGGCGCCTGAATGCATCTCCCATCATCTATTGGCGCAACTATCAAACGCACACGCTGGGTCCGAACTGCGACGACTACACGTGCCTTAGCGCTCGCGAGTCGTATCAAACGCTATGGGACAGCATCAACGAGGCGCGCGGGTTTGGCTGGGACACGAATCCCTGGGTGTGGGTCGTTGAGTTTTCGCGTGCTCTTTGACGAGCTGGCGCTGCGTGCAGACTTACTCAAATTTGATTGTCATTTGATCATTTTTGAGTAATACTGTGCGCAGTTCGAAAGCAGACACAGGGATCGGAAATGACTAGTTTGACCGTGGATATTAACGGGGCCGCCGACATGCTGAAGGTGCATCCGAAAACGGTATTGGATCTCATCAGCGACGGCGTTCTCCCGGCCGCACGCGTCGGCCGTGCCTACGTGATGCTTACAAAGGACGTGATGGATCACATCCAGAAGCAGATCATCAACCAGACCGCCGACCGTTTGATTGCCAAAGGGCGACAGGTACGTGGCACGGCACGCAGCCTGTCGCGCAAGGGCGCCTGATCACCAGAGCGAGTTTGCCAGGTCGCTGCCCCGCAAATTCGCATAGCGCATCATCATCCGGTGGCTCTTGTGGCCGCTGATCTTCATGATCTGACTCTCCGAGAGGCTCGTGCGCTCAAACAACCGACTGACCGCCTCATGGCGCAAATCGTGGAATTTGAGACCAACCGCACCGGCCTGCGCGAAAATCCCCTTGAAGCGCTTGGACAGGTAGTCCGACAGATCGACCAACGTAGCTTGGTCATGCTTCCCATTCCACCACGGAAAGACCACGTCGCCGGGATGCTCGTCAGGGATCTCCCGCGCAGCCAGATAGTCCTTGAGCGCTGCCATCGCCACAGACGAGAGCGGCACCTGGCGCCGGTCGCCGTTCTTCGTCTTGTCTAGAAAGATGGTGCGCTTGGACAGATCGATCTGGTCCAGGGTCAGGGTGTACATCTCGCGCAACCGCATTGCCGACTCGACCGCCAGCACGAACAGCGTGCGATGGGCCAGCACGTAGTCGAGAGTCAACGGGCGGATCTTACGGGCCAGCACCCCGCCGTCGATTACGGCGAGGATTTTCTCATACTCACCGGGCTCGAGGCGCCGGTCGCGCTCGATATCCTCGCGCTTGACCCCCGCAATAGCGGTGTCGGTCTTGGTGTACTGCGCGTAGCCGTCAGGCAACGTGCGCAGCGGATGATCGGGCATCGTCAGGTAGCCCTTTCGCATGCCCCAATCCGTGCAACGAGCAAGCGCTCCAACGCGAGCCCGGATCGTCGCCGGCGCTATCTTCTCGATACGCTTCATGCTGCTAATCCAGTCGTCGACCCACCCGGCCGTGATCGCCGAGAGCAGCGTATCGTCTGCGCAAGCCTTCAGCACGGCTCGGATCGCCCCTTGATCTTTTAAACTGGGATGAGCATCGCGCTCATACTCGCGGACGAGCTCCGCGATTGTCGAGACGTGCGCGCCGCGCTTGAGCTCGGTTGGCACTATGCCGTTGTCCAGGAGTGCATCCAGCCGGCGCGCGTACTCGTCGCCTTCGACCTCGGTCTTGAAGGTCAGGTAAATCGGCTTTTCCAGCAAGCCTGATTTTTTGAAGACGTACTGCCAGGTTCCGTTGGGGAATTGTTTCTTGCCGGCCATCGCGCATCCCGTTGGTAATCAGAATGCGGCCATTCTACGCCGTTTACGAGAAACCAACGGTTGGCAAATCGCTCTTTTTGGTGGGTAGAGACTCCCTTTGGCTCCCCTTCAGGAGGGTAGACTTGATCAAAAAAAAGGACCTAGATCGCTCTAAGTCCTTGTTTTTACTCGAGAAACGGTGGTGGGTGCTGAGAGGCTCGAACTCCCGACCTACGCCTTGTAAGGGCGCCGCTCTACCAACTGAGCTAAGCACCCATTTCGCGCTTCGATGCGATTCTGTGCGCTTTTGCGCACTTTCCGCATTACTGCAGAGTACCGCTTTCACTGCCTGATTCTGTCACTCGACTTCCTCAAGCAGCAAGCCCATTAGTTTAGCGCATCCTTCAGCGCTTTGCCAGGCCTAAATTTAGGCACTTTCGCCGCCTTGATCTTGATGGCGGCGCCGGTGCGCGGATTGCGCCCCGTGCGCGCGGTGCGCTTGCCAACCGCGAACGTGCCAAAGCCGACCAATGTCACCGAACCGCCCTTCTTCAACGTGCCTTTGACACCACCAATCACCGCATCGAGTGCGCGGCCTGCCGCGGCTTTCGAAATATCGGCTTGCTGCGCAATGTGATCGATCAACTCCGTCTTGTTCATTCCAACCCCCGAGAATGTTTATGGCAATCGTGACGGCGCTCTATAGCACCTGGCATCACGCGACCGGCGGCCCTCGCCGAGCCGACTCATTAGAATTGGCCGAAACCCTTGTGTCAAGCGGGGTTGAGCCTGATTCGAGCGGTTTTGCAGGCGGCTTCAGATCACCAAATCTTGCAGCAAATCGATGCGCGCGCAACCAATCGGCGGATGCAATGCGGCGATGCGCAATAGATGGAAAATTGCATCTTTTGAAACGTTGTCAGCGAGCCGTGCGGGCGAAAAAAAACCCGCGGCCGTAACCGCGGGTTTTTTGTTCAGCGAACAGACAGGGTTGCCGAATGTCCTAGTGCTTCACAACTTCCGTTGCTCCAGCGTCCTTGCCCGGTTCAGCCGCAACCGGCGTTGCCGCCTTCGGCTCTTCCTCGGGCAACGGCGACGGCGCACGTTCGAGCGCCAGCTCGAGCACCTTGTCGATCCAGCGGACCGGCACGATTTCGATAGCGTTCTTCACGTTGTCCGGAATCTCCGTCAAGTCCTTGACGTTTTCT
>DASVNP010000171.1:0-5442 GCA_036383775.1 Paraburkholderia sp.
TGCCTATGCCTTCACCGCAGCCAGCATCGATGCCTCGTTCGATTCAGCCGGGGTGAATTCTCCGCGTCCCTTTCGTAGGTCGGCACCGCCAGCGACGACATCGCGCCCTCGAGCTTCGACCTCGACAACGCAATGCATGCGAACGGGATACTACTACAGCGAAGTAAGGATATCCCTACCGTTCTCTTACCTCGCATACCAAAGCAGAGTACGCGATACGCATATGGTTACTATGGGTAAGCAAGCACGTTCTTTAATCTCTCAGAGTCTGAACCCGGACACCACTTCCCAGATGGACGCGAAATGAGCAACCTTATAAAAACGGTCAGATTCAAGATCATTCTCGCCTTTGGTGTATGCGTGCTTCTCATGGTCGCCCTCGGATCGTTTGACGCGTGGGAGCTTTCCAGGCTCAATTCGAACATCGCCGACGGCTACGCAGAAAACACGGTTCCCATTGCAGACCTATCCGAAGTTCGCGCAGCCCAGCTTAACGTGCGTCTTCTGCTAAGGCGCATGCAGGTGGCCCACGATCCAGCAAAAGCGACGGAATACGATGCTGGCATTGCCCTGCAATTTGAACGGCTCAACAAGGCGTGGAACCACTACTACCCGGGCAGTGTATCCAGCGACAAAGAGCGTGAGATCGCAAATCGCATCCAAAGCGCCTTGCCCGGGTTTGCGGCATTAAGCAAGGAGGCGGTAGCTGCCGGTGGCGCTGGCAATTTCGACAGGGCCGCTGTCGTAATCGACGAAATCCTCACGTCAAGTAAATCAATGAACGACGCGATAGACGCGGATGCTGCTCTCAATCTGGATCAGGCCAGACAGTCTGTCGACGACAGTGAGGCAACGTTCAGGGCAACCCTTCGGAATGCATTCGTCCTTCTCTGTTGCGGCATGCTGGTTGCCGTCGGCATGTCTGTATACCTGCTGCGTTCGATCTCGAAGCCGCTCAACAAGGCCGTTGATCTAGCCAACCATATCACGAGCGGCAAGTTGGAAAATCACGTCGTGGTCGACTCAGGCGGCGAGTTTGGTCAGCTTCTCGAGGCACTGAAGAAAATGGATCAGCAACTGAGTCAGACGGTTCGCGGGATCAAGGTTTCCACCGAGTCGGTCGCAGTGGCATCGCGCGAAATTGCAAGCGGCAATACGGACCTCTCGGCGCGCACAGAGGAGCAGGCAGCGTCGCTTGAAGAAACTGCCGCAAGCATGACGCAGCTGACCGAAACGGTAAGGCAGAACGCTGACAACGCCCGGCAGGCGAACGCACTGGCCACGAGCGCAACAGACATCGCTGATACCGGTAACGACTCGGTTCTGGCGATGGTCGGCACCATCGGCCAGATCAGCAGCAGTTCCAGCAAGATTTCGGAAATCACCGGTGTCATTGAAGGTATTGCGTTCCAGACGAACATTCTCGCGCTGAACGCAGCGGTCGAAGCCGCACGTGCCGGCGAGCAAGGTCGGGGCTTTGCTGTGGTTGCCAGTGAGGTTCGCAGTCTGGCTCAACGGTCCGCCACTGCTGCGAAGGAAATCAAGGAACTGATCAGCTCGTCCGTGACAACGATTCAGGACGGCGCAAAGCAGGCAGCGGAAGTCAGTGCCACGATGTTGCAGGTCAAGCAGGCAATCAGGCAGGTCTCCGATATTGTCGGCGAAATCGCAGCAGCGTCCGAAGAGCAAAGCCGCGGCATCGAACAGGTGAATCAGGCCGTCGTCCAGATGGATGAAGTGACGCAACAGAACGCTGCGCTTGTTGAGCAGGCGGCCGCTGCAGCACAGTCCCTCGAAGAGCAGGCAAAGAATCTTCAGGGCGCGGTATTGGTGTTCAAATTTAGCGATCTTGTTTCCGCCCAGGCGCGAATGATCGTCCCGGAAAGCAGCCGGCGCATTCCCGAGTTACGGGTATCGCAGCCCGGTGGGACACCGAAAGCAGCTGGGCAGTCGTCCCGTACAGTGACAGTTTCCGCCACGACCATGGCCACGGTAGCGTCCATGGAAAATGAAAAGTGGGAAGCGTTCTGATGAAAACGAAGAATACGAGTGTCGCCCGCTAACTTTCGGACAAATTCAGGATGCCTATCTTGCTCGACAGCAACAAGGTTTCTCTTATCAACACTCTTCTGACCAGACTGAAGGAGCAAGGTGACAGCCAACCATAGAATGCTCTGGCGAAGCGCGCCGGCTTCCCGCAAGTTCCGATTTAACGTGCCCGCCGGGCCGTTGGTGAAACTTCCCGAATTGTGGATCTCCAGAGGATCTGTCTCACCCGGCACACGTACAGCGTACGTCTTCGTTGGTCTCATGGGTCTGATAGTCGCTTCGTCATGCAAAGCGGAACTCGGTAGCGCACCCACATGGCAACCAGGCAATTCAAGTCACACGAAAACGTTTTGCAAATACGCAAATACATCTAACGTGCCGTTCTCAGTCAATGAGACAGCTTTCACTACAGGAACAGTCGCGAGAGAATATGTCGCCCAAGCGGGGACCGTATTTGCGGTGGCGTGGAACGGCCCCCAGGTGGCGCCACTCGACGTACTTCTTGGGCCTTACTTTCCGAATTATCGGTTGGCGCTTGCCACCGCGCAGACAGGGGCAAACGCCGGCGTCGACTCCATGAGAGTTGAGCAGAGCGGTCTCGTCATCGAGATCGATAACCATGGAGGGACATTTGCCGGCCGCGTGTATTTGCCGCAAGCGCTGCCAGCAGGGGTTCGAGACGACTCTATCAGATAGCAGATGGCGCATCGGGCGTGAACCGGAGCTGACACGCTTTCGCCCGTGCTTCGCCTGCGGAAGGGACTGAAGGCGAGCTACTTGCCACAATAGAAATGTCGGTATCAGCGACGGTATCGACATTTCCTCTCTGGACGGCCTTGTCCAATACTGCCGAGTCAGCCTGACCTTCTGGCCAGTTATCTTCAGTTTCACCGACGATCGGATCGCTGGGTGGGCTGTGAAGCCGAGTCCCAATACACGTTGAAACCCATCAATGACGTGAGCGTTTGCGCTGCCCGTTCCATCATGTCGCCGACTTCGGCCATCGACGGCACGGGGGCGTCGTCGATTCGCTCGATGTAAGGGGTAGTCAGTGCCGCAATGGCGTGACCGTCCCGGCCGAACACGGGGTAGGCCAGATTCTTCACCCCCTTGACCTGCCGGCTCGACATACGTGCGTGACCGTGTTTGCGGATCTGCGAGAGGTCCTTCGCAAGCTGTTGTGGGTCCATGGCTCGTTCGCCATCCACCGGAACGTGCAGTTCGAACATCTCGAGGCGTTGCGGTTCTTCCTGGAAGGCAAGCAGTACTTGTCCCGACGCGGTATCGGTGAGCCCTATCAACGTGCCGACCTTCAACGCAAAACCCCAACGTTCCGGACTTTCAACGCCGGCGACGATCAGCACGCGTCCCTTCTGATACACGCACAGATGAAACGACTGGCAGGCATCTTTGGCGAGCTGTGTCATCAGCGGTAGCGCGCTCGATACTAGCGAGCGCACGGGCTGATGCCGGTGCGCCAGCTGGAAGAGCAGCAGCGATAGAACATACCGGTCGCCGACGGTGCCCAGGTAGCCGCGCGTCTCCAGCGTCACGACCATCCGGAATATTTCGGCGGTGCTGCGGCCGAGCTCTTTTGCGAGTTCCGCAAGAGACAAACCCTCCGCGTGGTCGGCCAGCAGTTCGATGATGTCCAGACCCTTTTCCAATGCAGGTGCCGAATAGCGCGGTGCGTTGGCGTTCAAGTTCCCTCCTGAAATCGCAGATGAAATGGCGCACATGATAACCAGACGGATTGTAGGGCGACTGAAGGTTGTGTGAGCGTGAAACGACTCGTTCGACGGACGGGGAAAACACCTACTAATTTTTATCAATAAAATACCATTTCATATATACAATTTCCTCAGGGGTACTGCGAGAGTGGCCAGCTGCGCTCAACTGCCGGTTACTGAATCACCCGGAAAGGAGGGCGGATGGCAGCCGTAGCATTCGAGCAGGTCAGGAAATCGTTTGGTGAACAGGAGGTGTTGAAGCAGATCGACCTGCAGGTTCCGGACGGGGAGTTTCTCGTACTGGTCGGGCCGAGCGGATGTGGGAAATCCACACTGCTGCGTGCGCTGGCGGGCCTCGAAAGCGTCAGCCACGGGCGCATCGTGATAGACGGCGAGGTCGTCAATACGCGGCCGCCGCGCGATCGCGATATCGCGATGGTTTTCCAGAACTACGCGCTCTATCCGCACATGACCGTGCTCGAAAACCTGACGTTCGCGCTCAAGCTGCGCAATCGCGATCCGCAGGAGATTGCCTCGCGGGCGCAAAAGGCAGCGACGATGCTGGGTCTGCAGGATCTGCTGGATCGTCATCCCCGCCATCTGTCGGGCGGCCAGCGGCAGCGGGTGGCGATGGGCCGCGCGATCGTGCGTGACCCAAAGGTGTTCCTGTTCGACGAGCCGCTCTCGAATCTCGACGCGAGGCTCCGCGTGCAGATGCGCGCGGAGATCAAGGCGCTGCACCAGCGTTTGCGTGCCACGACGGTCTACGTGACTCACGACCAGATCGAGGCGATGACGATGGCAGACCGCATCGTCGTGCTCAACGGTGGCGTGATCGAACAGATCGGCACGCCGCTGGCGTTATATGACGATCCCGACAATCTCTTCGTAGCAGGATTCATCGGCTCGCCTGCGATGAACTTCTTCGCGGGTACCTACGAACGGCAGGGGGACGGTGCATGCGTGCGGGTCGGCGGGCTCGCATTGCCGGCGCCGCTCGTCAATGCCACGAATGGACAGCAGGTGACGTACGGCGTGCGCCCCGAGCATCTGAGCCTTGCCGACGCGCACGGTATGCCGTTCGCGCTCGAAGTGGTCGAGCCGACTGGTGCTGCGACTGAGTTGTTCGGCACGGTCACCGGCCAGCCCTGTTGCGTGATGCTGACCGGCCGTACCGATGTCCGTGCCGGCACTACCATCGCGCTGCTGGCGGACCCCGCCAAGGTACTCGTGTTCGACCGCAGCAGCGGGCGACGGCTGCGCTAAACAGGTTCGCGAGCCAAACCGCTGCGGGCTCGCATTTGCACAGTGCCGCCGGCAAGTCGCGCGGCCCACGGCGGAATCCATAAAGGAGGAGACAATGATGCGTTATAAAACCCTGCTCAGGCTCGCAGCTTCGGTATGTGCGCTCGCGGGTGTCGTCGCTTCGGGCCTCGCACATGCCGACGGTGAATACAAAGGCTACACGCTGCGGGTCAAGCTGATCGGCGGCGTGCAGTACGAGGCGCTCTACACGCGCATTCCGCTGTGGGAAAAACAGACGGGTGCGAAAGTGGAGATCGTATCGCGCAAGAGCCATTTCGAGCTCGATCGTGAGCTGAAACAGGACATCGCATCGGGTCATGTCGACTATTGCGTGTCGTCCAATCACACGAACTTCTCG
>DASVNP010000172.1:0-6705 GCA_036383775.1 Paraburkholderia sp.
GGCGACCACCTCCCCGGAAGGTCGAGCCTTCGTCGGTGATGCGGTGCTGTAGCGTGCGCTTGCCATCAAGATTCGCCAGTCGAAACATTTCAATAATGGTGTCGAGCAGGACCATCGGGCGATCAAGCGACGAACGCGGCCCATGCTGGGATTCAAGACTTTTCGCTGTGTCCGAATCCTTCTTGCCGGCATGGAACTGATACATATGATCGTGAAAGGACAGATGAAGTTCGCTCGCTGAGCCCATCTGTCCGTCGCGGATCAATTCTACAACCTTGCTATGTAAGCAGTACCGATATCGCTTGCGTCTCGATTCTTGCCGCGACAAAGCCCGCTGCCATTCTTATCTAGTAGAAGTGCGTCGCACATGACGCCTAAAACCGGCGGTAGCCTATCCTGCCATCACTTTTCGAATGTTGTAATTCGGCCGTGGAGTGTGGCATTTTCCGCGAGGTTGATCTGCTGAGTCTGAGAGGTCACCCGTGCGATTCCTTTGGTTCTGTGCCGACAGTCTGTTAGCGTGTCCAGCCGATTCGGATCATTGCATCTCGCGAGGTCGCGGGATTGGCAGTGGCAGTCTCATGGCTCTGAGTTCGTAGTTCGCGAGGTTCATCAGGGCGAATTTGCACAGGGCAATACTGCAGGTCGCGCTAGCGTGTCGCTTCAGTCTGACGGGTTGCCGCCATAAGTCGGCTAGCTCACGTTTGCCGGTTTGTGATGTGGGCGCAAGCGGTCGGCAGAGTTACCCGATCAAGTCTGCCAGTATGGTCGCTTGAGTCTTGCAGGCACTGCGCTTGCGGGATTACTCACTACGCGAGTCACGTTCGAGGGTGAAGCGAGGGTGCTCGCACGCCGCTGCGCTGCAGCTTGATACCTCATTCACCAGGGTCTGCGATGTACCCTATTGAAGGCCGTTGACTCGAGCACCGCGTCAAAAAATATTTTTCTGATCCACCGGTTTCCTGCGTATTCCGACTGACTCCGATCGTGCAGTTCTATCATCGGAAGGGGTATTGACGAGTCGTTTCGCCATTCGCATGATGGTCCTGAAGCCGATGTATGGGAGCGAATCGTGCCGGGTTCAAAGAGCTACACGCGGGCGCAGTGGGACGAGTTTGTTCATGCCCTTGAGGCATTACCGGAGAAACCCCGGAATGAACAACGCGTCACGGTCAGCGATGCGATGAAAGAGATCCGGGCACATATCACTGCCACCCAGGCAAAAGGCTATACGCTCGAGGAAATTGTTCAGGAGGCTGTGCGTAAGGGGCTTGATGTGAGTATCGGCGCAGCCAAATATGCGCTGTATCGTCCAGCATCTTCCAACGCGGTTTCCAGAACAGCCAACCCACAGGGAACGCACGAAGCCGGGTATTTGTCCCGCCCGAAGCAGGCTGCAAAGCGAAAGGGCGCGCGAACGAGCGATGCACATGACATCAAACGACAACAAAGCGGAAGAGGCGTAGACCAGCCGGGATCAATGGAGATTCAGGACGCGTTCTCGTTTGAAATCCGGCCTGATATCGAAAACCTGTAGGAGAGAGGTCATGGATACGACTCACCCGATTTATCTCGTCGGCGGCAGCAAGGGCGGCGTTGGAAAAAGCATGGTGACGCTTGCCATGGCGGATTATATGCAGCGACTGGGTATCCACGCGGTGCTGCTGGAAACTGACACGTCGAATCCAGATGTCATGAAAGCGCTCAGGGACGAAATCAGGTGCGCCGCCTATGATCTCGACGACGCAGATGGCTGGATCGGATTTGTTAACTTCTGCGACACGCACAGGGACGCGGCAGTGATCGTTAACACCGCAGCACGCAATCAGACAGGGGTTACCCGATACGGCGGGACGCTGGCCCGAACGCTGGATGAACTGGATCGGCAACTTGTCGTGCTCTGGGTGATCAACCGGCAGCGCGATAGCCTTGAGTTGCTGCATATTTTCGGGCAGACGTTTCCGGATGCCCTGACGCATGTTGTCCGCAACGGCTACTTCGGTGCGCCGGACAAATTCACGCTGTATCAGGAATCTCAGCTTCGCAAAACGATCGAGACGAAAGGGCGCTCGCTCGACTTTCCTGACCTGGCGGATCGGGTCGCGGACGAATTGCGCAGTCAACGCATCTCGATCCGACAGGCCGCTGAAGTCATGCAGATTGGACAACGTGCGGAACTGCTTCGCTGGCGGGAGTTGTGCGACGCCATGTTCTCGAAGGTGATTGGCAGCGAGGAGGCAATCCGTGAGCAATAGGCGGTCGGAGCCGGTCGATCCGCTTGTCCGCCTGTTTCGAGAGGTGTCGGGGGATGTCCCTGACGGGGCTAGTCTCGCCCGCATGCACCGCATATCGAGCGCATTGAACCTGCGTGACAATGACGCGCTATGGTCGATTGTCGCTGCCCTCGAATACTACGCGCGTCTGTACGAAGCGATGCCGGAGCGTATCCGGTGGGCGAGCGAGGGTAGTCTCGAAGCTGCACGCCGGGAGGTCGGCGGCGCAACCGATGTGCTGATGCAGCAGCATCGGGATGCGCTGGAGCGATGCAAGGCGACGATCCAGTTGGCGGAAACGCTGATACAGGAGCATGAGGAGCGGTATCGGGCAGCACTCGTGCAACTCAATGAGACTGCAGTGATGGCCCTGGCTGAGCGCGTCTCAAATCAGATAGCGCGCATGGCGGGCAATCGGCTGATCGGTGCCGCAGCGGTTTCGGCACGTGATCAACGAGAGCGACTGGACAGCGCTTTGAGCACGTTCGGGCAGGCGGTTGAGGCCGCGGCGACGCGGGTGGAGGCGATGGCTGCGCGGATGGAAAAGCATTTTGCACGCTCGATGGGTCGCTTGTTGCTGGTGGGCGGTGCCGTCCTCTGCGTGCTACTTTCAGGCGGATTGGTTGACTGGTGGAGGGGATCTCATCTGGCGGTTGCGGATTGTCGCGCGGCACAGTTCCGGCAGGCAAACGGCAGGCCCTGAAAGGGCCGCCGTCTGCCTTGCCCGGTTACCAGGGCAACGGAGCGGGCTTACGACTCGTGCTGGTCAGCGTGCGCGATGCTCATACTGGCAGCGGCCGGGAAAGGCCACGGAGGCTGTTGACTGCGGATGACGGGAGACGTTTCAGCATCGCGAGGAGTGTTGTTGACGTGCTCGCCACCGTTGTCTGCGTCCGGTTCGGCGTCGACGTCCTTGCCATCCGGTGTCTCGCCTGCGCCGTTCCCGGCTTCTGCGTCGTCTTCGTCTTCATCGTCGTGGATATCCCATGAGCGTGAGGCCGGAATTTCCCGGTCGGTGAGGATTTCCGGGAGCCATGCGGCCTTTGCGAGCCGCAGTTCGGCGACAGCAGCGGCGTCGGCCTTCTTCATCCTGCCGAGGTCGGCGGCGACCTTCGGGGACACGGCGGCGGACACGACTTCCGCGATGCGCGCCTTGCTGACATGATCGAAATACGCGGCGCGGGTCGGCGTCCAGTATTGCGTCATGTCGAGATTCAGCACGTCCGCAAGCGCATTGATCGAATGCGGCTTTTCCTCGTCCGCGATGCCGTCGAGCAGGGTGCCCGTGCAGAATGCAATCAGATCGAGCAACGTCGTGCCGGGGTCCTGCTGGATGAGCCACGGCAGCAGGTCGGTGCATTTCGCAGGCAGTTCCGCAATCCAGCGGGCACGCTGCGTCTCGATGGCGCTCCACGCAGGACTGGCAGGCAGGTCGTCCGCTGGTCCGCTCTCGGTGTCTCGCCATACCAACGTAGAACGACCGCTTCCTGAGGATCAGAAGGGCCGTAAGGGGTTGATTCTGCCGGCTGCCGAGCGATCAACGTGCGGCCACTTCGGCGGTTCGGCGTCGGACCGGGTTCGGCTAACTTCAGCCGCTTATCAGCCCTCTGGCTATGACCTTCGAACGTTAGGCCCACCTGGCGGACGTTCGCGCGACTCTGTTCGAAATGGACGTAGGGCGCAATTTGGCACCGGATGTTCACCAATGAATGGCAACCCGATTCTCCGGTTGAATACCAGACGGGCTTCGGCCACAACTATTAAACCGCCGTTGGAGCCCCACGCCGTGATCGGAGTAACTGTCAACTAGCGTAAGATTGATTCGGCTGAGCATTTTCCATTTTTATAATTTCTGCAGGGGTAAGGATGCGTCTGAGCGATTTCATCTTGCGGAACATGGAGCACATTCTGGTGGAATGGGAGGCGTTTGCGGCCACCCTGCTGCCGACCGCACGAAACATGGACTCACTTGCACTGCGCGACCATGCACAGCAGATCCTGCAGGCCGTAGCCAAGGATTTGTCGACGCCGCAAACGAGGGACGCCCAACACGAAAAATCAATGGGACGATCCCCTACACTAGTTGACGCGCCGGAGACCGCCGCGCAAACACACGCTCTTTTGCGGGCGCGTGGTGGCTTCAATGTGAACCAGATGGTCGCCGAGTACCGGGCACTTCGGGCGAGCGTGCTGCGATTGTGGATAGACGAAGGTCAGCCACTCATCACGGATCTGGATGACACGATCAGGTTCAACGAGGCAATCGATCAGGCAGTTGCGGAATCGGTTCGGTTTTTCGACCGACAGGTAGAACAGGCTCGCAACCTGTTGCTCGGAATGCTTGGGCATGACATGCGCAGTCCGCTGCAGACCATCCAGATGACCGCGACATATCTGGCGGCGCTAAACGCCGGGGAGCAGGTATCGGAAGCCGCGGGTCGATTGATTCGCAGCGGTACCCGCATGAACGGACTCCTGGACGATCTGTGTGATTTCAACCGAACTAAACTCGGGTTGGGTATCAACATCGCTCCTGGCGACGTCGATCTGGTTGACTTGTTCGGCGACGCGGTGGACCAGCTGCGTGCGGCTCATCCGGATCACCGCATCGATCTTGAACTAGCCGGCAACACTAGAGGTATTTGGGACGGTTTGCGCCTGCAGCAACTGCTTTCGAACCTGGTGCTGAATGCAATTAGGTACGGGGCGCCAGAGAAGCCAATCCGCGTGGTAGTAACCGGTCGAGATGCGGATGTTTGTTTTGAAGTCAGGAATAGCGGTCCGGCCATTGATCAGCAGACGTTGGAGAGTATTTTCGACCCGCTGAGCAGAGGCCCGGATCAGGAGAAAAAAAATGCGGGCGGCCTCGGCCTCGGGCTGTATATCGCCAGCGAAATCGCCAAAGCCCATCACGGCGTGATCGAAGGGCGGTCTGACCAGACGGAGACGACGTTTTCAGTGCGTTTGCCGCGAAGAGAGTGACCTGCGATTCATGTCGGACGGGCGATGCTGCCGCAAGCAGTACAACGTACGCAAATGGTCCGCGTCGCAGCATCGTCACGGGTAGGTGGAGCTCGGTGGCGCGGGAGACCAGGCCAGCGTAGTTGGCCCGGTCTCTCGTCCATCAAAAGTTCGACTGCCTAGCGTTGAGAGCCAGTCTTCCGGGTGCAAATTCCTCGCGCCACCGCACTGATCCCACCTCCGGTCAGCATACCCTTTCACAACCGCGGTGGGCCGTTTAGGTCGAGCGGCTTACACCATGTCGCGGACAGTGGCCGCAGGCGCCGCCTTTCCCCGCTTTTCCAGGTCTTCCGCCAGTAACTGTAAGAAGCTGTTCAGGTCACCATGGGTGCGGCGTTGACCAAACTCGTGTATGACTTCGTCAATAGCAGTGCGCTGGGAAGCGACTGAAATCGCGCTGGCGATATGTGAATTGCCCCGCGCAAGGTCGAGCATGTAAATTGACCTGGAAAAATCGAGGTATTGACGCTTTAATTTCCGTGGGGATGTCATCGGGCCTCCCATTTTTGATATGGACAGCATCGCGATGCAGCTTCGACTGCCTGCCATGAGCAACTCCTTACGACTGGCACTGTCAGACGGCTTTCTCGCCCTATTGTAATGCGCACGAATCGAGCCCGGTTAACGCGGGCGATCGCGCATCCTTGCGCCGTGAGAAGGTGCGAGATAGGTCTGACCTTGCAGCGGGCTGAACGTGCTTGCGAGGGTCTGATATGAAGCCGGGTCAAGCAGGTTACCTGAAAATAATTTTCAATTTCTTAAGGAAAACTGAAGAGAAAATTTTTAGGCGTGGCGTGAAGCGAGGACAGAGGTTTCCATCGCGAAACGTGTCTAAAATCGTGTATAAATATTGCCTATGCTGGGGTGGTATAGCCACCGCATTACTTCTTAAAATTACAATGAGCAAACAGATAGACGACGCTCCACTCGCGCACCGTAGAGCGCTCGCTACGGAACTCCTGTTGAATGGTGAAGGTATTAGCAGCGTATCCAGGAAGGCCCGGCTGAGTCTTCCGACCGTGAGCAAATACAAGACCCTGATAGAGCAGGGCGGACCTGAGGCCCTTGCGCGGCTTCGCATACATGGGAACGCCCCACAGCTGGATGATGCATCACAAAGCTGGCTCGTTAGCGCCATCAAACACTCACCCAGTCTGCACGGCTATCCGGGACCGACCTGGACCCTAAGGCAACTGCGTGAACTGATCTCTCAGCGCTTCGGAGTCCTGTTTTCAACATCGCATGTTGGCTACCTCGTTCGGGGTTATGGCCTCGCATATCGCCTTACCTATCCGATTTCAGAAATGCCGTCGCATGCGAACGGCCAGAAGGTGCCAGCCGATGTCTATGCCGAGCGTCGAAAAATTGCTGCAAAGATGATTCTGGATGGAGAGCGTGTCGATCGCGTCTC
>DASVNP010000173.1:0-6707 GCA_036383775.1 Paraburkholderia sp.
AACGCTTACGGCACAGGCCTTGCGGCGACCCTATGGAACGCCAATGAGGATATCTGCCATGCCGCAATACGCTGCTGGTCCCGCGCTTCCCCCTTCGAAGCACGCTCATCGTCCGGAGCCGATCGAACCACCATCGCCGCATCCGATGCCCCCGCCGGACCCGGACGATCCCGACACCATTCCCAGCCCGAGTCCGCCCCCGATCGAGCCCGACGAGCCCGCCGCTCCGCCGATTGGCGATCCGCCGCCGGAACCGATGCAAACGCCACAAGCCCGCCGGCAACGGCTGTCACGATCCCAACGGATGCGGTTCCGCGAGGCCGGGCGTGCCGCCTCGCAACCCGGTGCGACGATTTTATGTACTTGTTACAAACCCGGCGCATCTTTTACCGGCAAATTGCCGTGGTGACCCCTAGACTGTATTGATGCCGCCGGCATCCCGAACGGGACCAGGCGGCGGGCTTGCCTTGGAGGCGTGGATCATGAGACATCCAGCACTGCGACGTTCAGCGCGCCATTCGAAGCGCGATTCCCGGCCGGGCGGCAGCAAGGACGCACCGCCGGCCACGCAGGATCACGATCCGGCCGCGCAGAACCGCGTCGCGCCCGGTGCGCCGCCGGACGGCGAGCACAACCAGGGCGGCGTGCGTCAGGAAGGCCTGGACTACCAGCGCGATCTCGGCTCTGAACAGGATGCCTGAGAAGACGTCTGAGCCGATTTGACTGCCCGCGAGAGGGCTTCCGGTTTCGTCATATCAAGCGGGAAAAAATTTCTTCGTGACGAAACGGCGTTGCGTGTTTCTACTCGTCTGTCACATTTGCATACATTTTTATTTCCAACATCTCAAAAAACGGCACGTGATTTGCATGCACTCATTTGGCGCATGACGGTATGCAACGAAACAACTGAACCAGGTGGAGCATCAATGAGCAGACTGATCGTGGTATCGAATCGTGTCGCGCCGATCCAGGAAGGCCGTCCCGCAGCGGGTGGCCTCGCGGTTGGCGTGCTGGACGCGTTGAAAGAAACCGGCGGGGTCTGGTTTGGCTGGAATGGCGAGACGGTGGGCGAGCCGAGCGCGCCGGTCATCGAAAAACATGGCAACGTGACCTACGCGACGGTCGGCCTCACCAAGCGCGACTACGACCAGTACTATCGCGGCTTTTCCAACGCGACCCTGTGGCCGACGTTCCACTACCGCAACGACCTGTCGCGCTACGACCGCCAGGAATATGCAGGCTATCAGCGTGTCAACGCGACGCTGGCAGGGCAGCTCAAGGCGCTGCTCAAGCCCGACGACATCATTTGGGTCCATGACTATCACCTGCTGCCGTTCGCGCGTTGTCTGCGCGAGCTGGACGTGAAGAATCCGATCGGCTTCTTCCTGCATATTCCGTTTCCGGTGCCGGAAGTCCTGAGGACGATTCCGCCGCACGATGAGCTGGTCAAGGCAATGTGCAGTTACGACGTGATCGGTTTCCAGACCGAAGCGGATCGCCAGTCGTTCGTCGACTTTATCGAGCGCGGCCACCATGGCACCTCGAGCGAAGACGGCATGATGCATGCGTACAACCGCTTCCTGAAAGTCGGCGCATATCCGATCGGGATCTATCCGGACGCGATTGCCAGCGCCGCCGAGCAGTTCACCGACCGCAAGCCGGTGCGCAGCCTGCGCGACGGCATGCGCGGGCGCAAGCTGATCCTGAGCGTCGATCGCCTCGACTATTCGAAGGGGCTGGTGGAGCGCTTCCAGGCGTTCGAACGGCTGCTGCTGACCGCACCGGGTTGGCACGGACGCGTGTCGCTGGTGCAGATCGCGCCGCCGACGCGCGCGGATGTGCAGACCTATCAGCGCATTCGTCAGACGCTGGAGGGAGAGGCCGGCCGTATCAACGGGCGCTTCGCGCAACTCGACTGGACGCCGATTCAGTATCTGAACCGCAAGTACGAGCGCAATCTGCTGATGGCGCTGTTCCGTCAATCGCAGGTCGGCTACGTGACGCCGCTGCGCGACGGCATGAATCTGGTTGCAAAGGAGTACGTCGCATCTCAGGATCCGGCCGATCCGGGCGTGCTGGTGCTGTCGCAATTCGCCGGCGCGGCCGAGCAGCTGCCGGGCGCGCTGGTCGTCAATCCGTTCGACCTCTCGCAGATGGCCGAAGCACTGGAGCGCGCGCTGTCGATGCCGCTCGCCGAGCGTCAGGCGCGGCATGCGGACATGATGGCGCCGATGCGCGAGAACAATCTGTCGGTCTGGCGCGATACCTTCCTCGCCGATCTGCGCAACGTCGCAACCGCATCCTCGGTGACGGCCAAAGCGGTAAAGCTCGCTGACGTGACCGCATCGTCGTAGCAGGATCCGCGGCCTGCGCGGTTTCGGCGAAGCCGCGCAGGCGAGTCACGTCGCTATCCCAATCTCCACTAAAGCGCTCAGGCCGGTTGCGCGTTGACCTGCTGCGTCACGCGCAGCGTGCTGATGACCGCGGCGACCGCCGAAAAACCCGCGGCCACATAGAGCGCGACGGTCGGTCCGTTTTGCGGCGCAACGCCGAAGATCAGCGCGACCAGCGCCGCGCCGACCGTCTGCCCGGTCAGGCGCGCGGTGCTCAGCATGCCGCTTGCGCCGCCGCTGCGCTCGCGCGGCGCGGCCGACAGCATGGTGCGATTGTTCGGTGACTGGAAGATGCCGAAGCCCGCGCCGCACAACGCCATGCGCCACGTGATTTGCATCGCGTCGGGGTGCGCGCCGAGCGTGGCGAGCAGCAGGAGCCCCACCGTCATCGCGGCGAGTCCGACGCCGCCCAGCCAGCCCGACGACACCTTGTCCGACAACACGCCGGCAATCGGCGCCGCGACGATGATCACGGCCGGCCAGGGCGTCATGAGCAGCCCGGTTTCCACCTGCGACAACCCCAAGGTTTCCTGTAGCAGAAACGGCAGGGACACAAAGGCGAGCGTCTGTGCGCAGAACGAACAGACCGATGTGCCGATCGACAGCGCGAACACCGGAATCCTCAGCAAATCGATCGGCAGCAACGGGGCGGGCTGCGTCAACTGACGGCGCACGAAGAAATAGCCGATCACCACCGCCGCGATGGCTTCGAACATGACGTAACCGAACCCCTCGCCGTGCCCGAGGCCGTCGACGGCGAAAATCAGCAGGCCGAACACGAATGCGTTCATCACCGCGCTCAGGTAGTCGTAGGGCGATTCGTGGCCGGGATTCATCGGCAGCGCCTTGAAGCCGCCGACGATCGCGGCGATGCCGATCGGCACGTTGATCGCGAACAGCCACGGCCACGAGGCGACCGCCAGCACGCCGGATGCGATGGTCGGCCCGACCGCCGACGAAATCGCGACCACCATCGCGTTGAGCGCGACGCCGCGCCCAAGTTGCGCGGGCGGATAGATCATGCGCACGAGCGCGGTATTCACGCTCATCACGCCGGCTGCGCCGAAACCCTGCACCACGCGCGCGAGCGCGAGGGTCGTGAGCGAGTTGGACAACGCGCAGCCGAACGACGCCACAGTAAACAGGATCAGCCCGGCCAGATAAATACGCCGGTAGCCGATCCGGTCGCCGAGCGAGGCGAGCGGCAGCAGCGAAATGGTGATGGCAAGCTGGTAGGCGTTGACGATCCAGATCGAGCTCGCCGCGCTCGCGTGCAGATTGCGCGCGATGGTCGGCAGCGCCACATTGGCAATTGCGCTGTCGAGCACGGCGAGCGTGAGGGCGAGCGCGATCACCAGCATCGCCCAGTAGCGTTGTGGAATCGGCAGGCCTTGTTCCGGGCTCGCCGGCAGAGGCGTGTCCGGGTCGAGTGAGGCGGACGCTTCGGCGGGTATGGCCTCGTCCTTGCGCGATGGTTGTGCGTGCATCGATGATTCGAGTGGTGGTGGAACGGCTCGCGCGAACCGCGCGGCCCGTTACGCGCGTTGCCTGCCGGCGTTGAAGGAGCCACCGGGGGCAGCGGCGCTGCCGGTGCAGCTCGCGCGCACCGGCTTCGTGTTGTCTGGTTTATTTGAGCTCGTACAGGCCGGTGTGCGTGGTCGAGTCGATCTCGTTCAGATGAGTCATGAAACGGGCCACCGCGTTGGTGGTGTCCGCGTTGACCGGCAGATGCGGCACCCGCAGCGCATGCAGGCGGAAGATGTAGCGGTGCGTTCTGTCGCCGCGCGGTGGCGCGGCGCCGCCGAAGCCGACCGTGCCGTAGTCGTTGCGCACCTGCAGCGCGCCTTGCGGCAGCAGCGAGCCGTCCGCTTTGCCGGCATTGCGCGGAAGTGAGCGGGTGTCGACCGGAATGTTCACCACGACCCAGTGCCAGAAGCCGCTGCCGGTGGGCGCGTCGGGGTCGTGAACGGTGAGGGCGAAGCTCTGCGTGTCGGGCGGTGGCGCGTCCCACTGCAACGCGGGCGAGATGTTTTCACCGTCCACGCCGAAGGCCTTGTCGTTGTATTCGTGGGCTTTCGGCATGAAGCCGTTGGTGGGGAATTCATCGGACCAGAGACGGAAATCAGCCATGGGGTGCCTCCCTTCTTGGTTGGTTCTGGGGTGGCCGGAGCGTCTGGCAGGGTGGCCGGTTTGCGGTGCTGCGCGGCCCGTGAACATGCCCCGGGTAAGCCAGTCGAGTGTATCACCAGCGGCCTCGGGATTCCTGGCTCGCGGGCAGGCCGCGGCAGGCTACAGGCGGCTTTCAGCCGCGTGCCTCGAAGCTCGGCGCGTCGCTTTTAAGCCACTCGACGAGCCGCTGCAACAGAGCGTCGATATCGCGATTGGCGCCGCGCAACGCGCACTCCCACACCACCGCGACGCGCCAGCCGTTTGCGAGCAGCGCGGCGCGGACCTTGTCGTCGTTGCTGCGATTGCGGCCGATCTTCTCGCGCCAGAACTCGGGCCGCGTTTGCGGCCACTTGAAAAGATGGCAGTCGTGGCCGTGCCAGAAGCACCCGTGCACCAGCACGACCGCGCGATAGCGCGGCAGCACGATGTCCGGGCGCCCCGGCAGGTCGCGCGCATCGAGACGAAAGCGGAAGCCCTGCCGATGCAGCAGGCTGCGGATCAGGATTTCCGGCTTGGTGTTACGGCCGCGAATGCCGGACATCATGCGGCTGCGCGTCGCGCTGTCGACGATATCGACCATTTTTAGCGCAGGCCCAGTGCGTCGAAGCGTTCGGCGGTCAACCGGGCGAATCGCTCAGGCGTAGAGCGAGAGGGCTTGTCTTGAACCACGAGGCGCCTCCTCGGCGAGCAGGGTTTGCACATGCGGGAGCATGATGCGCGCCACTTCGCGCATCACCGGCATGACGACGCTGTTGCCGAATTGCCGGTAGGCCTGCGTGTCGCTCACTGGAATCCTGAAGGTGTCGGGGAAACCCATCAGCCGCGCGCATTCGCGTGGCGTGAGGCGTCGAGGACGCAGTGTCTCGCCCTGATACACCAGGATCTCCGAGCCGTCCTTGTGATAGCGGGCCGACAGCGTACGCGTGACGCTCTGCGGATACGCCATGCCGAAGCCGAAACCGTTGCCCGCCTCGCGGTGTTTCGCCGCGTAGTTCTGCAGATAGGTCCAGAGGTTCAGCGTGAGCGTGTACTTCGGCTGCACGCGGCGGCTCGCGTGATCGAAGAAGCGGTCGTGGTCCCAGGGCAGCACGGGTTCGCTGCCGTCCGTGCGGTGCAGGATCGAGCCGAGCCGCGGACCCTGTTCGGGCAGCCGCAGATCGTCCCATGAGAACGACGTCTTGCCGCGAAAGCCAACAATGATGATGCGCTCCCGATGCTGCGGCGTGAAATGCTGGCCGTCGATCACGCGGTAATGCACTTCGTAGCCGAGCTCGTCGCGCAAGGTTTGCAGAATCACGTCGAAGGTGCGGCCTTTGTCGTGCGAGAGCAGGTTCTTCACGTTCTCCAGCAGGAACGCGGCGGGGCGCTTCGCCGCGATGATCCGCGCGACGTCGAAAAAGAGCGTGCCTTGCGTGGTGCACTCGAAGCCGTGCGGCCGGCCGAGCGCGTTCTTCTTGCTCACGCCGGCGATCGAAAACGGCTGGCACGGGAAGCCGCCGAGCAGCACATCGTGGCTCGGCACGTCTTCAGCCGGAAACGACACGATGTCGCCGATCAGCGCGTGCTCCGCGCCGCCCGGGTAGTTCTCGCGATAGGTCTTGGTGGAGAAGTCGTTCCATTCGCTCGTAAAGACGCACTCGCCGCCCTGCGCCTCGAAACCCATGCGAATTCCGCCGATGCCGGCAAACAGATCGATGAAACGGAACTGGGCGTCGCCGCCGGCGCTGCCTTTGGCTCGCGCGCCGGTCTGCAGCAGATCGCGCAACGCCGGTTCCAGCATGGCCGGGCACTGCGTTTCGCCTTTTTCCCAGCGTCGTACCGTCTTGATGTCTTTGCCGACATGCGCGGCGATTTCGCGTTGTGTGAAGCGGGCGCGCGCTTGCCTGAGCAGTGCGAGCGGAGCGGCGAGGGTCACGGGTGTCCTTGCTGGGAATTTTTGCGGACATTATGACCTAAGGTCGTCCCATTTTCTCTATTTGCAGACCAGCGCGGTGAAACTTTTTCACTTCGACGAAGGAGACCGCGGCTAAATGCGGCTGTCACAGTTGGGCGTGTAGTCTTGTCGCGTGGCGCTAATTCCCTGCGTCGCGACGTGTTACGGCCGCGGCATGATGGAGCGCGGCCGTTTTTTTAACTCGTGCAATG
>DASVNP010000174.1:0-3894 GCA_036383775.1 Paraburkholderia sp.
GGTTGCAACAGCTGCTGCACCTCGTCGGCCGGCAGCAGGCTGTTCCCGTCCACCTCGAAGCGCGTGATCGTGAAGCCGTCGTCGGCGAATGTAGTTGTGGCTGCAGCCAGCAATGCCATCCCCGAGAGGCATTGCATCAGACGTCGCTTCATTATTCTTGATGTCCGTCTTTTTCCCGGACGATAAAGGGATGCCCTTCGTTTAGTGGCAACCGTCGTCTCGAGCTGTTATAGGGTCCCCTTTGCCGGCATGTGCTCTATATGCCGACCTTGCTGCGCGTTGCTACCGCAAGCGCGTAACGCCCATTCACCTTTGTTATCGGCAAAGTAAAGCGCTACTTGAGAGTGCTTGATCTAAAAAAGCTTGCGTCTGACTCAGAGGACACAGCTGCCCTACATGACCGAAAGCCTGCTTCGCTCCGGCGCGTCGTCAACTATGGTGCAAGGAGGCGAGCCCCGCGCATCCGGCTACAGCCTGCGCTCCAGCGCACGGGGAAAGCTTCCATAGGGTTGGTTGCATTGCTTCGGAGGCTGACGGACACGTTATGGGCACAGTTCGGCGAGGAGCAGCCATTCGACATCGGCATCCAGATCGCTAACAATTAACCACGGCGTCCCCTTGGACGCAATGGCATCGCTTGCCCCGGCCATCTCGCCGTCACGCACGGCCCGGTGCGCCGCGCGCCCGTCGCGAGCAACTCACGGAGAAAGACTCTTGAAAAGCACACTTATCCTGGCTGCGCTTGCGGGTTTGTTAGGGGTTCCCGTGGCGCATGCGCAGAGCAGCGCGACGTATATCGGACTGAGCAAGGCTCATGTGAGATACATGGCCGCCCCGGACAGCGAGCATTGGTGGTCCACTTATTACGACATGCCACATTGTCGGAAGTTTGGATTGGGAATGGTGACGGATCTCGGACCGCGCTTCCACTCGCATTTCGCGATCGAGACCGATCCGATGTTGTCGACAGATCGCCAGTCCGGTGCGATGACCACCATGCACGCGCAGCAAGGGTCCAGCGGCGCTGACCCGGCGACGTTTTTCATGCCGCCGCTGCCGTGGTGCTAGACAGGCGTATTGCCACGTGCGACGGCCATCACGTGGTTCTGCAACAGATGTCTTGGACGCGGTAGCTTTGCCGTGATCGCTTGTCGTGTCCCTAAGCGGCTCATCGGACCACCTCTTGCTCGGCGACGCCGAGTTCGGCCATATTGAGCCGTTCGACGTCGCCACCTGAATCGCCGACAATCACAGCCACCCGGTGTCAAGAATGGTTGCCCGTGCAGAACCTTTCTACCGAGCGGAGACCGGCAGACTGCGATAACAATACCAACACATGGGAATGACTGTGAAAACGACATTCGAACGAAGGTCAGCACTTGCGGTAAGCGCCGCTGCAGCGTGGTCGCGCGTGACGACGCCACAAGGCATCAACGACGAACTGTTTCCGTGGTTACACATGACGGTCCCTGCCGCACTGCGAGGCAGGTCGATCGATCAACTCCCGCTTGGGCGCTGTCTGGGCCGAAGCTGGCTCCTTGTCTTGGGCGTGCTCCCGGTAGATTTTGACGACATCACGCTCGCTGAAGTGGGCCCCGGATTTCGATTCAAGGAGACGTCGCGAATGCTCGGCATTCGGACCTGGACTCACGAACGGACCATCCGCGACATCAGCGGCGGTTGTGAAGTGCACGATAAACTAACTTTTGAATTGCGTTCGCCGATGCTATGGCTGCCAGGGTGGCCACGCGTGATTGGAGGCGTGCTCAAGTTTCTTTTCCGTCATCGCCATGCGCGGTTGGCCCGGTGGGCCACCGCGCATGCTCGCTAAAACACTTCATCGCAAGATCGGCGGGCAGCAAACTATTGCATCCGCCAGTTGAATTCCCGGTCGCGTGCGGGCGATCATAACCTTGCGAAGTCGCAGTCAAAATGTGTACTGCATGAGACGGCGCGCGGCCAATTTCGGCCGGTCGATACTGCCATCGTAGATCGTCGACAATCAGGCAGGGAAACAGCGACATGTTCATCGACCTAAGAATCTGAAGAGAGCCTTATGCTAGAGATTAATACCCCGACTTTGGAAGATTCAGAGGCACTCCTTGAGTTCGAACTGGAGAACCGGGCTTACTTTGAAGGTTGGATCAATGCTCGGGAGGACAGCTACTACAATCTAAGCTCGGTCCGGCATGCGATTGAAATGGCTCAAGGTGACGCATCAACCGACAAGGCGTATCAGTTTTTGGCGAAGCGCAATGGAGTAATAGTAGGGCGAGTCAACCTCACCGGGGTTACGCGTCCATACTTCAACAAAGCGTCGCTTGGATATCGGATCGGCGAGCGATTCGGTGGCAATGGATACGCAACCCAAGCAGTGGAACTCTTATTGGAGAAAGCTCGAACCGACTTGGATTTGTGGCGAATTGAAGCAATGGTAAGACCCGAGAATCAAGGGTCCGCTCGTGTTCTGCTACGCAATGGTTTTGCAAAGTACGGAACGGCGCGACGTAGTATGAAACTACGTGGGGCCTGGTATGACCTGGACCACTTTGAACACCACCTGGCCAGTTACGCGAACGACGCTTCCCCCTGTCGCGCCGACCCGACATTTCCACTGGTAAGTCCCGGGATCGACGAATCGGGGATGCCATAAAGTGAATGCCTGCTGAGCGACACCTGATAGTCGATGGTCCAATGCCGAAGGCAGACGCGAACTGCTACAGAATTTCCAGCCGCGGCATTCCATGTTCCGGCTTGTCAATCAAACTCGCTTGGCGGTTAAGCGCTTAAAATCCAAAGCGAGAAAGATCAGGCCGCCGCATCGCTTCGCAGCGACAAACCATCGGCTTGCCCCAAGTCTGTTGATTGCCGCACGGCGCATCACTCCTTGTGCGGTTTTACGAACGTTCGCTTCAAAAGACCCAGCGTTCACTCAGGGCACCAGTGTTTTCTTCATTGACGGTGCGGGATGCAGCACATAGTGCTGACTTTCATAGAACGAGACAGCATCGGGCCGTGCGTCGAGAAATATTGCATTCATGCCGCGAGCTCGCGCTTCGGCTTCAGCAAAGTCCATTAACGCTCGACCGGCGCCGCTCCTTCGGGCAGACGCGGCGACTACCAGGTCGTCGATATGCAGATGAGGTCCTCGAGCTAACGTGTGAACAGGCCGCATGCCAATCACTCCGATAATCCTCCCGCCTTCACACGCTGCAATCAGCTCATAACCGGTAAAGGATTGACGACGAACTCGATCAAGAAATTCCGGTTCATCCAAAGTACGGAGTTGTGCGACGACAGGATAAGCCAGCACCCATTCAGCTGGCGAGAGCCGCTTGATTTCCAAACCGATACGTTCTTGTGCAGTCATAGCGCCGAAGCTTTAGCCGGATAAATCAGGATTGTTGCACACAGACGGTTGGAGAGGGAGTTTCAACGGTTGGTGCGAACGACCGCTTTAGAGAAGTGTGAAGGACCGCTGTGGGTCGACTTGCGCCCGAGGCCGCGCGATGTAAGGCGAGCCCCTCGCCAGTTCAGCATCGGACCGGGTACGACCAGAAGCGGCCCCTGGCGCAATTCATGTCACGCTCGTTTCGAAGTCGGGGTAGCGCTCGACACCCGTCATTCAGCCTGGCCGTGAGCGCACCATAGAGCAGGCTCCCCGCCGTCTCCCTTTCTCAAGTCGATTCAGGTGCCGGCGGGTTTTGACGTGGCCGATGCTCGCATCGTCGAACTGGTCACGCCGGGCGACCTGGTGATTACCGCTGACATACCGTTCGCCGCCGCCGGTGGCCATCGCGTCGCTGCTTACACTGGCAGCGCTTCGCCGGACTGCTCGCGGGCGAGGTACTGGGCGTACCACTGCGGCCAGTTGTCGTCGTGCTTGCCGCCATT
>DASVNP010000175.1:0-15849 GCA_036383775.1 Paraburkholderia sp.
CCGTGCTACCGTCACGCAACAGGGACCTCCTGAAAATGTGGATATCCTGTGGATAAGTCGGCCGCCTTACCCGTTGAAATATAACAAAACCTGAAAATCCAAACCGACGCAACACCACACCATAGGTACCAAGATTCAACATTTTGGATGTAGGCGCCAAATTGTAATGTCGTATCTGAACCGGCGCGAACCGTTAAAGAATCATCGCTAACCGCCGTTATCACCATTACTTTTCATCTACCGGCCAGACGCGCTCCCAACGTCGCGTCAACCCCTCGCAATACATTGTTCGCAGGCCACCGCGATGGCATCCCGAATGCGCCGTCACGAGGTTAATTTTCGAAAGGACAATGTCCGCAATAACCCGTCATACTCTGTCTCTTCTTGCGGCGGACGGCCCCGGCAACTCGACCGGAAGCCTTCGCCAGACACCAGATCGATGCACAAACGCCGTCGTCCCGACGGCTGTTTTCGCGTAGCGCCACGCGCGGATCATATTGAATTGTGTGGAGCGTACTTCCTGATGAGTTATACGTCCGTCGTTCCGTTCGCTCACGATAAGCCCGACTCCGGCGCCTTCGTGGGCAGTGCGCCAGCGTTTCGCCAACTGGTCCGCATGATCGACCGGGTTGCTCCTACCGAGCATCCTTTGCTTATTTTCGGGCCGACCGGCTCGGGCAAGGAACTGGTCGCCCGTCGAGTCCACGCGCACAGCCTGCGTCAGGATCAGCCGTTCGTCGACGTCAACTGCGGCGCGATTCCGGAAAACCTCGTCGAAGCCGAACTGTTCGGGCACGCCAAAGGCGCGTTCACCGGCGCGGGCGAAAGCCGCCAGGGACTTCTTCAACAGGTCGGCACGGGCACCTTGCTGCTCGACGAAATTGGCGAACTGCCGCTCGCGCTGCAACCGAAACTGTTGCGCGTGCTCGAGACGCGAACATTCCGCCCGATTGGTTCGTCAACCATTCTGCACTTCGCAGGACGCGTCGTTGCCGCGACCCATCGTGACCTGCGCGAACTTGCGCGCGAAGGGCTCTTTCGCGAGGACCTCTTTTACCGGCTCGCGGTCTTCGTGCTGGCCGTCCCCGGACTGGAGCAGCGCGTCGAGGACATCCCCGCGCTCGTCACTCACTTCGCCTCGCAGCACACGCGCCGGCTCGAGTTTTCGCCGGCCGCGCTTCGGCGTCTGAGCCAGCACGCATGGCCGGGCCACATCCGGCAATTGCGCAACCTGATCAGCCAGCTCAGCGTGCTTGCCGAGAGCACGCAGATCGACGTCGACTCGCTCGAGCCGTTTCTCGCCAACGAAGCCGGCGGGCCGGTGTCGCGTGCGAGCCTCGCCGACATGCTGCTGCAACTCGAAGGCCGCGACAAACTCGCCGCCGCCGAGGACCTGCTGATCGACCGCGCGCTCGAACGGACCGGGCGCAACAAGAGCGCGGCAGCTACCCTGCTAGGCGTAGGCCGCAAGACGATCGAGCGGCGACTGAAGTCGCGCGAAGAGCATCACCGGGAAGCGCGCAAGTGTCTCGATCACGGCAGCGCGCTGGTCGACGAGTCTAAGTTCGCCGAAGCCATTCCGCTCCTGCGCCGCTGCCTCGACCTGCTGCAGACGCCCCACGAACCGGAAGCCGCGCGGCGGCTTCAATTCGACGCCTACCGGCTGCTCGGCCTGAGCTTGCGCAGCGTTCACGGCTGGCTCTACGCGGAGGCCACCGCCTGCTACGCCGCGGCACTGGCGATTGGCGAAGGCGTCTGCACCCCGGCGGAAATCGCCGCGATCCAGTTCGGCGTCTGGACCACGCAACTGACCACGCTCGAGCTCAAGCAGGCGCGTGCGACCGCGCAGAACATGCTGGAGCGCGCGCAGAACGGCGGCGACCGGGTGTCACTCGATGAAGCCCACGTCGCGATGACCAACACCCTCTTCTGGCTTGGCGACAGCGAGGAAGCGCTCGCCTGTCTCGCGCGCGGCAACCTGCTCGGCGTGACGCGCAACGACGTTCGCACCGGCTCGCAAGGTATCGATCTCGCCAGCCTCGCCTTGACGTTCGAAGGACTCGCTGCTTACCAGATCGGCGCATTCTCGCAGGCGCGCCGCGCCATGGAGATGCTGATCCTGCGCGCGTCCGAGCCCGGCACGCACGCGTTCGCTCACGCCGTCAACCTGCAGGGCGCCGCCTGGCTCGCCTGCCTGTTCGAGGACGCGGACCGGCTGGGACACCTCGCGAGCGAACTCGAAGCGGTGTCGATCGCGAACGGTTTCGCGTTCTATCGGGGCGTCGGCCAGATTCTCCGCGCGTGCCATCTCAGCTCGCTCGGCCATTCCGTGGAAGCGGAAACGGTCATGCTCGACGGCTACGATAACCACGTCGTTTGCAATGGCGGCGCCCTCTTCTATTCCTTCAAGGCGTGGCAGCACGGCGAGCTTCTGTTGCGCGCCGGCGAGGCGAAGACCTGCGAGGCCATGCTCGCCGCCGCGATCGACGAGACCCTCGCCCGTCAGGAGCGTGTCTACCTGGGCGAGCTGCTGGTCACCCGGGCGCGCGCGCAGTGGGCGCTGGGCGATACGAACGCGGCGGAACTGGGACTGCGCACGGCGCTGTCCACTGCGCTCGCGTTCGGTTCGGTGCCGGCGCGCGTGGACGCCGCACGTTACCTCGCCGACCTGCTGCGCTCCACTGGGCGCAGCGCCGAAGCGATCGACATCATTGAGCGCGGTTTGCGCTCGCTGAAGGCGGAGTCGACCGCTCGCGTCATCAGCGCGACTGGTTTGCTCGCCGAACTCCGGCAAGACGTTAGCTTCAATCTCAACAATAAAGGATGACAAATGGCCTACGAGTTACACCGGGAAGATCTGGAACCGCTGCTACTGGGTGCGGCGTTCTTTGGCAGCGGAGGCGGGGGCACGATCGAATCCGCGCGCCATCTGGCCGCGCATTTTGTAGCCGGCGACTACTATCCGACCGACACGGTCAAGGTCGTGTCGGTCGAAGAAGCCACTGAAGGCGCGGCGGTCATGGTCGCCTACCTCGGCGCGCCTGAAGCGATCAATACGGCCACCTACCCGCTCGGCCCCGTGACGGCCGCGAAGAACGTCCAGGACCGGCTCGATCTGGAGCCCGTCCGGCTTGCGTATGTGATGCCGCCGGAAAGCGGCGCGCTGGGCTTCACCGTGGCGGTGCTCGTGGCAGCGAAGCTCGGCCTCGCGGTCATTGACGCCGATGGCGCCGGCCGCGCCGTGCCCTCGCTGCCGATGCTCACCTTTGCGGCCGCGGAGATCGATCCGCGCCCGGCGTTCCTCGTGAGCCAGGGCGGTTTGTGCGTCGAACTCGACGTGACTCCGCGGGTGGGCAATCAAGGCGGCACGACGCATCAACGCGACGTGTCGGCGATCGTCGAGCAGATGATGCGGCCGGTCGTCGCCGATCCCGAGTTCGGCCAGTTCGGCGGGCTCGCGATGTGGGTCATGAAACCCTCCGACATCGGACGGGCCACGCCGATTCGCGGCACGCTGACGCGCGCGCTCGAGCTCGGGCGCGCGGTGCAGGCCGGGCGGATCGGCAGCGCCCGGCAGATGATCGGCTATCTGGCCGAGCATTGCGGGCTGGCCGCGCGGGCGATCTCGGAGCCTGGCGAGCTCGTCTCGGCAGAGGTCGATACGAGCGGCGGTTTCGACGTCGGCAAGATTCGCATTCAGGCAGGCCAACACACCTACACGGTGATGTACCAGAACGAGTCGCTGCTCGCGTGGGACAGCGAGCGCCCGCAGCCGATCGTGTTGTCGCCAGATAGCGTCGCGTACTACGTGGGCAGCGAAGGCCAGTCGATCTTCAGCAACGGCGACCTGGTGCAAGCCGACGGATCGCTCAATCCGGCGATCGGCAAACGCCCGGTGACACTGATTGCGTGGCGTGCCGAAGCCGAATTGCGCAAGCCCGGTCTGAACCTGGACAGCTTCATGCAGCTGCTGAACTCGCTCGGCTATCTCGGACCGTATGTGCCGCTGGAGTCCCTCCAGTCGCTTCAGTCCATGCACAAGGGAGACGCATCTTGAGCGCCCCGCTTCGCATCTGTGTGCTGGTGCCCGTCAACACGTCCCAATACAACGACCGCATCCTGAAGGCGGTCGCGCCGGTCGTGCCGCCGGACGTGCAGGTCGAGATTCGCAATATCACGCAGGGTCATCCCGATATCGAAAACCGCACCAACTGGCTGCAGAACGGCATGCCGGTGGTCGAACTGGCGCAGGCCATTGCCAACGACGGTTTCGACGGCATCTGGCTGACCGACTTCGATATGTGCGGCGTCGAAGCCGCGCGTGAGGTGATCGACATTCCGATCATCGGCGGTTTTCCGGCGGCGGCGTTCACGGCCCTCGCGCTCAGCCAGCGGTTCTCGATCATCACGATCCTGCAGAGCACCCTCGCGATGCAGCGCGGCCATCCGCAGACTTATGGCATCGAGGACACGTTCGCGTCGATCCGTGCGATTGATTGCCCTGTCTCGCAGCTCAGCGACATCGACACGGTGATTGTCCGCACGTTCGAAGCGGCGCTAAAGGCAATCAAGGAGGATGGCGCGCAAGCCATTCTGCTCGGGTGCACCGGTTTCGTGGATGTCGCAAGCCGCGTCTCGACGTTGCTCACCGAAGCGCTGGGCGGCTTTGTGCCGGTGATCGATCCGAATCAGGCCGGCTTCAGCTTCCTCGTGTCACTGGTGCGCATGAAGGTCCGCCCCAGCCGGCTGACTTATAGCAAGGTCAGCCTCCAGTCGTAACCGCCCCGCTTCTCCCCTGCTCCACATCCGGCGCGCGATCGCCGCGCCGGATGGTCTCGCCGACGCCACCCTCCCCACCCGGCCTTTCCCCCTGCTTCCTGGTCGAATTCGTCCCCATGTGGACGGAAGAGCCCATTCAATAGGCGAGATATGCCCAATTGGACGTTATCGTCCATTATTTTCGAAAAACCTGGACGATATTGTCCAGTACCATGCAGCAAATAGTCCCGGATCCCCGCCCTGTGCGTTATCTCAAATTGGCATGACTATTGCTTTGTTTAGTAGGTATTGCCCATCGCCCAGGAAAAAGTCTGGGCCAACGGTAGCAATGCCCGAATCGAGTAATAAACCAGCCCGATCATCCGGGGAGCCTGAGAGACCAAAAAAGATCGCGCGCCGCAGAGAGTTCGAAGCATCGATGTCCGGTAACGTCGCGTTTGTTTCCGGATGACCGCCACCGATGCCCGAGGGCCGCCGCTAATGATCGCGGCCATTCGGTTAGTTATCCGAACCAGAGACGAAGCGCCGATCGACACCAGCGATACTGCGTTGGTGGTAGCAGACCGAGAGGGGGCTGTGCTGTTGTTGTAGTGGTAGTGACTGTCATGTGTCGACACATTGCGGCTGAATTCTTCCGTAGAGAAGATCGCCGCGACGCTCGACGCCGGCATGGCGAGATTGGTCTGGCAATGTACCAGGCTGACCGCCGCAGGCTCGGCCGTCGTCGCCTTTCTCGCGGGGAGGCAACGACGGCCCGTCCTTCGCCAATGGGCCGCACGGCCATCTCCGGGGAATCGAAGCGATGCACCACGCCATTTTCGAACGCGAGCTTGTCCACCTGGAACGCGTGATCGCCCTTGCGCGACAAAAACCGTTTCCACCGACCTACTGGCGCGATCGCGTCAAGCATCTCGAAGATTCCCCGCAAGCTCCCCTATACCGCAAGCGCATTGCACGCCTCGCCAGTCTCGTCTCCGAACTGATCGGCTAAGCCCGGCCGCCGACGGGTAATCCGGCCAATCGGCCAATCGGCATTCACACGCCCCCATTCCGCGTTACGCCGCACGTATTCCGGCAACACGCGTCATAACGCCAGCGCATTCTCGCCCACCCCACCAGGGAAACAACCAGTGGACTGGTCTTTCTCATGGTGTAGCATCCAATCGTTACATCATTCAATGTAACAATAAAAAATGTCATCATGACGGGCCGCCGCACGTCCGTCGGACAGGATATTGGGAGGCAGTATGGGTGAGAAGGCCATTCCACAGGTCGACGTGGACGAGTTGGCGCAATTCCGTGAAGTTCAGCAACTGGCCTACCGGTGTGTCGAGAGCGTCGGCGAGATGCTTCAACCGGGCATGACCGAGAAAGACGCCGCCCGGCTGCTGGCCGAATGGCTGCAGGATCACGGCGTGCGCGACTGGCTGCACAAACCTTTCGCCTGGTTCGGCGACCGTACCGCCTTCGAGGGGTTTTCCGGGCTTTCGCACATGGCCGGCTTCAACCTCGCTTTCTTCCCGAGTTCGCGCCGCCTGGAAGCAAACATGCCGGTCATTCTCGACGTGGCGCCAGTGCTGAATGGGGTGATCGCCGATGTCGGCTATGCGACCTGCGTCGGCACCAATCCGATTCTGGAGCAGCTGAAAGACGACCTCGCCGAACACCGCGAACTGATCGTCAGCATGGTGAAGCAACGGTGCACGCTGGCCGACGTGGCGCGCGCGGTCGATCAGTTATGCCGGAAACAGGGCGTGGAGCCACGCCACAAAGCCTATCCGTTCAAGGTGCTCGCGCATCGTGTCGCGAAGCTGCACAACCCCGGCAAGCCGCGCTTCGTGGCGCGTTTTGGCCTGAACGCCACGCGAAATCTGGTCCTCGACCAGGTGAGCGCGGGCCGCAAGGAAGGCTGGTCGCCCTTGTGGTCGATCGATCGCCGCTCCGCTCATGCGCCGACGCCCGGCCTGTGGGCCGTCGAGCCGCATCTTGGCTTCCAGGGCGTGGGCGCCAAGTTCGAAGAGTTGCTGGTCATCACCGACGACGACGCCTACTGGCTCGACGACGACCTGCCGCATGTGCGCCGCTGGGCGCAGCGCGGACGCGTGTTGGCCGCGGCATGACGGGGGCGCACATGGAGCTTTTCACCGAACCCGTACCGTCCTCGCAATATGAGGCACAACCCGAGGCAACACGCGAGGCACAACCCGAGGCGCCCCCCGCCATGCAGCGCACCGACTTCAAGGTGCGCTCGGGCGACGTGACGCTGGCCGCCAGATCATGGGGCGACCCCGCCCGGCCGACGGTGATGCTCGTGCATGGCTACCCCGACAACAGCGAAGTCTGGGACGCGCTGGCGGGTCTGCTGGCACACGATTTCCACGTGGTCGCCTACGATGTCCGCGGTGCCGGGCAATCCACCGCCCCAACCCGCACGAACGCCTATCGCTTAGGAAAACTCACCGACGATTTCATCGCCGTGATCAATGCCGTCAGCCCCGATCGCGCGATTCATCTGGTCGCGCACGACTGGGGCTCGATCCAGGGTTGGGAGTTCGTCACCGACGAGCGTCTGCGTGGTCGCATTGCGTCGTACACGTCGTGCTCGGGGCCTTGCCTCGACCATGTCGCTTACTGGATACGGGCGAGGTTGCTGCGTCCGACGCCGCGCTCGATCGGCAAGCTATTGGGCCAGCTGGTGCGCTCCTGGTACGTGCTGATGTTTCACCTGCCGGTGCTGCCGGGATTGACCTGGCGCCTATGGCTCGGCCGCGCGTGGCCGCGGGTGTTGCGTCGTGTGGAAAACACCCGGCTCGTGCCCCGTCCGACGCAAACGCGCGACGGCGTGCGCGGCGTATCACTGTACCGCGCCAACTTCATCCGCTGCCTGTTCATGCCGCGCAGACGTTACGCGCATGCGCCGGTTCAGGTGATCGTGCCGACGCTCGACAAATACGTCAGCCCGGCGCTCTCCGAAGACCTTTCCCGATGGGTGCCGAGGTACTGGCGCCGTGAACTGACCGCACGCCACTGGGTACCGCTCACCCACCCGGAGCAGATGGCCCGGATGGTGCATGAGCTGGTCGAGCACACAGAAGGCGGCGACGAACCCGAGACGCTGCAACGCGCCCGCATGGACTCGGCACGCAAACCCCTCAGCGGCAAGCTCGCGGTCGTGACCGGCGCGGGCAGCGGCATTGGACGATGCATTGCACTGGAATTCGCGAAGCAAGGCGCGGCGGTGGTCGCGGTCGATATCGACACCGCCGCCGCCGAGCGTACCGCGACGCTGGTCAGGTTGTTAGGTCATCAGGCGTACGCGCGCAAGACCGACGTCGGCAATGCCGAGCAGATGGAAGCGTTGGCCGGCTGGGTCGGCACCGAACTCGGCGGCGCGGACATCGTGGTCAACAACGCGGGCATCGGCATGGCGGGCGGTGTGCTCGACACGTCGGCGCGCGACTGGGAACGCATCCTTCACGTCAACCTGTGGGGCGTGATTCACGGCTCGCGCCTGTTCGCCCAACAGATGGTGAAGCGCGGCAATGGCGGTCACATCATCAACACGGCGTCGGCCGCGGCCTTCGCTCCTTCGCGCGACCTGCCCGCCTACGCGACCACCAAGGCTGCCGTGCTGATGCTCAGCGAGTGCATGCGCGGAGAACTCGCCGGTCGGGGGATCGGCGTCAGCGCAATCTGCCCGGGGTTCGCCGAGACAGGAATCATGGCGGCCACGCAGTACGTCGGCGCCAGCGCGCAGGATCAGGACCGCATGCGCCAGAAAGCCACCAGGCTTTATCAGATGCGCGGCCTGCAACCGGAGACGGTAGCGAAAGCCGCGCTGCGCGCGGTATTGCACAACAAGCCTGTCGTCGCCATCGGTGTCGAGGCGCATTCCATGCGGTTTGTCTCGCGCTACATGCCCTGGCTAGGCCGCGTGATCGCTCGCATCAGCATGATCCCGCACTGAGCCTGCCCTGAGTCCGCATTGCACCCACCGACCCGACGCCGGAGACCGTTATGACGCAAGAGCCAACCCCATACAAGATCAAGGCACGCCACGTGAAGTTCGACTGGAGTCAGACGCCAATCCAGTGGATTCCGGGCGACCCGTCGAGCACGCACATCATCAACGTGCTGAACCTGCTGTTCCCCGCCGGCGAACTGTGGTTCTGCCGGGTCTACAACAAGGCGCTGCCGTTGATTACCGACCCTGTGTTGCGCGACGATGCGGAGGGCTTTCTCCGCCAGGAAGCGGTGCATTCGCGCTCGCACGGCGGTGTGCTTTCGCACTACTACAAGGCCCACGGCATCGATACGCAGCCCTTCACGAAACAGCTCGACTGGCTGTTTGGCAAAGTGCTCGGCGAACAGCCGCTTGGGCTGAAGATCGGTAAAACGCGCTTCTGGCTGCGTCAGCAGCTGGGTGTCATCGCCGCGCTGGAGCACTTTTTCGGTTACCTCGGCAACTGGGTGCTCAATGCCGACGGACTCGATGCGGCTCACGCCGACCCCACCATGCTCGACCTGCTGCGCTGGCACGGCGCCGAAGAAGTCGAGCATCGCACGGTAGCCTTCGACATTTTCCGGCATATGGGCGGCACGTACTTTGAACGCTGCTTCCATATGCTGTCGACCGTGATGCTTCTGTTGTACTTTCTGACGCGCGGCGCACGCTTCATGCACGAGCGCGATCCCGGCGCCGGCAAGTACCGGGGCTTTATGCTCGGCTGGCGTGCGGGGGCGCGGCGCCGTTGCCTGCCGTCGTTCTGGAAAATGATCGCGGCGGCGTTGCGCTATTTCAACCCGCGCTATACGCCGCATCACGAAGGCTCCACTGAACAGGCGCTAGCCTATCTCGCCACCTCGCCCGCTGCGCAGGCCGCGGCACACGGGGGCAACTGGGTGCGTAGTGCGGGTTGAGGCGGCATGGCCCGCACTCGTCCCGCAACCAGGAGGACACCGTCGCCCTCAAAGCTGCGATTCGATCGGCAGCAGACTCAAGAACCAGATCGTGGTGCGCCGCATGCCCGATACTCCGGGCTCCGTATCAAGTTCTTTCGTCGTTCCGTCCGCGGCGGTTTCTATCCAGACGATCCGGGTGTTGCCGTTTGCATCCGCACGTTGCTCGACTCTCCAGGCGATCTGATCCAGTTTCGGCTCGACGCCGTCGACCACCTGCCCGGCCGCCGCCTGACTCTCGCAAAGGACGCCGATTTCGGTGTTGAGAGTGGTCGAACGCGGATCAAGATTCATCGAGCCAATGAAAATGGTTTGGCGGTCGAATACGTACGTTTTCGCATGCAGCGACGCTTTTGAAGAACCGAAGATGAGCTTCTTCTCCGTTGCGCCTTCTGTTGCAACCGGCTTAAGCTCGTAGAGTTGGACGCCCGCGGCGAGCAGATCTTTCCGGTAGCGTTGATATCCCGCATGCACGGCACTGACGTCGGTCGCCGCCAACGAGTTCGTCAGCACCGTGACGCGCACGCCGCGCTCGGTCTGCTTGCGTATCCACGCCACCCCTTGCTCTCCGGGAACGAAATACGGCGAGACGATCAGCATCTCCTGCTTGGGTTCGAGATCCAGCGCCGAGAATTGGGTCATGAGATGGCCCTGCCGGTCGTTCGGTGAGCGTGTGATCTTGGTCGGATCATCGTAGAGCAGGAGGGCCTTTCCCCAGGAATAGTCGTCATGAGGCCCTGCCATGGCCTGAGCCAGCCTTTGTCGTGCCTGCACAATGTAGGGCGAGTTGTGCTGCGATACGATGTATTGGTCCAGTTTCGCGCGGTAGTCGGCGAGAGCGGCCGGGTCTGCGCGATGCCCCATCAGACTGTCGATGGGATAAGCCGAATCGGCATTCCAGAACTCGTCGAAGGCATTGGAGACGTCCCGGACAATCGGCCCGTGCACGAGTACGTCCAGGTCCCCGAAAGTCACTTCACTCGACGCACCGAAGTATTCGTCGCCAATGTTCCGTCCACCCAGGATCGCGCCTTCGTTATCCGCAATCATCGCCTTGTTGTGCATGCGGCGATTGACCCGGGAAAACTCGACGGCGGACGCCAGCTTTTTGAACGTGCGGCTCGCGACCGGGTTGAATAGCCGTATCTCGACGTTGGGATGTGAACTGAGCGCGAGCAGAACCTGATCGTCGGCGTTGGTCCCCAGGTCGTCGAGCAGCACGCGCACTCTCACGCCGCGGTCGGCTGCCCTGAGCAACGCGGCCGCAAGCTCGCGTCCCGTCAGATCGTCGTGCCAGATGTAGTACTGCAGGTCGAGCGTGCGATCCGCCGTTTCGGCGAGCATGACGCGGGCCACAATGGCATTCTGAGGGTCCGGCAATAGATGAAACGCGCTGCTGTCCGGGTGCTGTTTCTCCTGAGGCGCGAAGACCACGCCAAGGCGCGTCGTTTCGGTATTCTGAAGCGCATAGCTCGGCGTCCGGCCAGTCTGTGACGGCAGACTGGCGCAGGCAGTGAGTAGAACCACCAGACAGGCTGCTATGAGACTGCGAAGCTTGGTCATGTCAGCTCCTCGTTGGGCTGGAATGCGCTGCGGCAAGAATCAAAGCGGTTTCAATTCAGCAGGTGGGTCAGCCCGGTAGCCTCCGCCGAGCGCCTTCGTTAGCGCAATATCCTGGCCACGTGTCCGCGTGTCAAGCGTGTCAAGCCGGCTGCCCGCTTGTGCCACATCCGGGGCGGCATTGAGCACGGCCTCATTGTATTGCTCGACGAGTGTATTGCTCGCCGCACGCGCGCCGCGCATATTTGCATTCAGCCGCTCGCCGTCGAAAATGGGCGGATACAGCTTTGGAATCAGGTTGATTGGGTGGCCGGCATGCGCAAAGAGATCGGCGAGGTGCGGCGCGTCGACACCAAAGTGTCTTCGCGATCGGCGACGTCCGCTCAGGATCCACCAGGCGTGTCGCGTCGGCAGCGGGTGAAGGTGCGGATGGGATTAGCAACGCTGACGCAAGCGCTCGTAAAAACGCATCCTTGGCGTACGTGCGATCTCTGCGCTTCGCGCAGTTCTCGCTTCCCGAATACCTCGGCGTGTTTCTAAAAGCGCTTGCATCAACCGCCTACGAGAAAAATGCGAACGGCAGGATGGCCGCGACATAGACAGCGATCCCGACCTTGGCAAAGCCCAGGCTCATTGCCAACAAGGCGAGCATGCTCGCGGTGACAGCCAGCCCAAAACACCAGCGGCGCTGATTTTGACGGCCAACGATAATGTCTCTGTACCTACCCGTCGCGTCCACACCTTCTGCCGCATCCTTATATTGACGAAGTCTCAACCGAAGCATGTAGCCCCCCCCCACTTTGTGATCAATAGATTCTGTCAGCAACCATATAAAAAATTTCTAAAAGTGGAGAGGCGCGACCGGCCACCCCTCCACCCGGCGTGCGCAAGCTAGCAGCGGTTCATCTTGATGACGCGCGCAACTTGCCCGGCGGTGAAGCTGCTGTTATGAGCATAGGGCGCGCAGTCAAGAGGCGCGGTCAGTGATTCGCTGACTGAAAACTGACCCACGTAGCGAAACGAGTCAGTTTCGAGCTTGATGAAAACAGGGATCGCCCCGCCCTGCCTTGCGAGCGTTTTTCCAGCGGCACGCGCCGCGGCACCGCCGTTGCAGATGATGACGTCAGGTGCTTGCGGGTTGAGATCTGGCCGCAGGCAGGCCGCTACAACCTTGCCATTCTTCGTTGGGAGAAAAGCCTGCTTGCTGCCGCCGCAGACAGTGTGGATGTACTCGCGTGTATAGTTCTTGTTCATTTCAAACATGATGGACCTCTGTGGAATGCATAAAGCGACGTTGATGCGCATAACAATACGGATTGCTAAATATGCAAATCCGATCTGGAAAAAATCTGAATGAATTTTTGTGCGCGCGCAGGCACGGCCCTCCGAACGCGGGCGAGCTCGGCGCTCAGATGACGCTAAACAAGATGCACGGAAGGTTGCTGCGGCGCGCACCGTCTGCCTGCTGGCAAGACGGCGGCTAAGAGAACGGGCACGCGGACGTCCTGCCGCTCAGGCAGTGAGATTGTTCGACGGTCGACGACATCGGTTATTCATGACACCCGTTCCCTGATTGAGGTTGCGGATATTGTAGAGATCCCATTCCCGGCGACAAGTAAAAAGGTGGTAAAAAGCGACTCGGCGTAGTTCTCAAAGCACCGTCGCTGCACACCACTGGCGGTGCATTAGCCGTGGATAACATGCTTAACGATAGATTGCGCGAGGATCCGTGGTTCATCGAACATGGTCGCAAGTTCAAACAGAACGACAAACAAGCCGGCATACGAAACTCTCGGATACCTGTCGATGAGCCGCACGATGGCCGGCGCAAACCGCTCCATGACCGGTTTGCGCGTGACAACGCAGGTCACGCAAACGCCGAGGATCACGCCTGCGAGAACGTCGCTCGGATAGTGCAAGCCCAGATAAACGCGCGGAAAACAGATAAGAAGGATGCATTGCAGCAGCGCGAGCACGCCCATCCATCGGGAGACGAGAAGGATGCCCATCGCGACGGCGGCCCATATCATGGCATGGTCGCTGGGAAAGGAGCTCCAGGTTCGAAGAACCGCTTCCGGCGTGGGCGCGATCGGAAACGTCAGGTGCAGCGCGGGATCGTAGAGCGGCCTCTCGCGGAAGGGCAGCAAGGAAGCGAGCACCCGGCCAATAAAGAGGGCCAGCACTCCGCTCAGGATAGTGGCAACAACCATTTCCCGTTGCCACCGCCGGCGCTCGCTTGTGTCGAACCAGATGGCGCACAGCATGGCTAGCGGCAGAACGCCCTTGAACAGGTAGAAGTCGGCGACGACCCTGACTGCGTGGCTGAACGTCTCCGAGCGCATCGCGCCTTGTGTCGCGATAGTCAGGAGTGTCGTGTCGAAGCTATTCATAGTCTGGATTTGTAATTGGCTTTGGCGGGGCACGTTGATTGACGAATCGCCTGCCTGGCGGCGGTGACGGCCAGCTGCAGCGGAGCGCGAACTGAATGGTTTGCGCTTGCACGTCAGATGAACGGTCTGAACTGGACCGGCTCCAGTCCGAGCAATTAAGGCACTTCGCGTTTCGTTAATATGTGTGCTGGCGTACACAGGTCCATAAAATTGTCACAGTGATCAGCAAACTCTGTGCCCGGGTGCAATGATTGTGCCTGGAGATCGCTGCGAGGCCGAATAGCAGCTTCTCCTTGTAGTCAGACACGCTGGTGTGACCTTCAGCGTTGCGCTGCCGAAGAGTCGTTCCGATGGATCGTGAAGCGCGAGTGAAGCGCGAAAGTCTCGCCCGAAATGGCATGCACTGCCAATAAATTATCGAAGCCGCCCCATCGAAAAACCGCCCACGTCATTCTGAGGGTTAAGGTTCAGCACCGGCAACCGAGGCGCCGAGGTGGCGTCATTGGACACGTTGGCGGGCGTGTTGCGCAGCCCTGGCGCCAGATACACGAATCGCCAGCCGCCGTAAGTCTCTTCCTTCTCGAACTCCACATAGCGCAGCGGAAATCCCACGCGCTTGATCGTCTGCGCGTCCGAGCTGCTATAGACACCAAAAATGCGATCGCCCTGCAGCAGGAACTGCCAATCGGTCTTGCCGGTGACCGGATCCGGATAGGCCTGCCGCAGATGATGCATCGGCACCGCAAAGCGCGTGTCGTTCATCAGATCGTCGACCGACGCCGGGTAGGCGCGGCCCACGCGGTAATACCGCGCGATCGCTTGACGGTATTGATCGCCGACGAACAACAGCTGCTTCTCCTGCTCGCGACGCCGCTCCAGCGACCAGACGTCGAGCGCGCCCGCCAACGCTATCGACATCAGCATCAGTGCGATCAGAAGCGCCAGCATCACGAGCCCGCGCTGCCGCGCAGCGCATGGTGCGATTCTCTGCCTTGCGGCCCGCACGCTACGTACGCAGCCGCCAGCCGGGCAAGCGCTGCGACTCACTTGACCGCCCCTTGCGCATCGGCAACCCGGCCCACAGGACTGCTCGCGGGCGCGATGTCGTACACACCGGTCTTGGTCTCGTCGGGCGAGGCGATCACCGCCCATTTGTCGTCGCCATTGACCGGGTCGACCGGCACCGAGCGCAGATAATGCTTCGCCACCAGTTCATCGAGCGTGTCCGGATACTGGCCGTTGTCGCCGTAATACTTGTCGATCGCATCGCGCATCACGGCAACGTTCTGCTGCCGCACCTGCTCCTTGCCGCGCTCAATGCTGTGCATATAGCGCGGCAAGGCGATCGACAGAAGCAGGCCGATGATCGCCATCACCACGACCAGTTCGATCAGCGTAAAGCCACGGAATCTGTGCGTACGAGCGGGTTTCATATTGCACCGTCACCATTGTTTGTACGGAACGCCGTTAATGCCGCTCCGCTCGGATTTCGACGCTACGTCGAACACGTCCTTGCCGGTCCGGTCATTGACCAGTGCCGTGCCGGCATCGGTGCCGTCCGGCGGCACCCCATAGGCGCGCACGCTCCACGTGTCTTCCGCGGGCGTGTCCGGATCGCCCACGAAGAACGGATCGCGCGGCACGTGGCGAAGGAACATCAGCAGGCTGCCTTGCGGATCTTTCGCATTAGGCACGCCTGTCACGAGTATGGTCAGCGACGGCGGATAGCCGGATGCCTCCGCCTCCTTGTCGATCAGACCCATATCGCTCGACTCCTTATAGGCGTCGAGCGCCGTGCGGATTTCGCGCAGCGCGCTGCTCAACTGCTGTTCCTTCTGGCGCTGCACGATCAGTTCGGAGAACGGCATAACCGCGAGCGCCAGGATGGCCACGAGCGCGAGCGTGATCACCAGTTCGATCAGCGTGAAGCCACGCTGATCGAACCGGCTTGCGCCACGCAGGCGGACAGTGTTCCCCGGCTTGGCCACGGCTCAGTACCCGTTCTGAATCGAGCGAAGCGGGTTATCGCTCGGCATGTCACCCGGCGGCATCTGCAGAATCGGCGGCGGGGACGGTGGCGCCGCGGGTGCCGGTGGGGGCGCGGGCGGCGCTGCCGCCGCTGTCGCATTGGCCCCGCCACCCTGCTCCGCGTCGCCTGTTC
>DASVNP010000176.1:0-8409 GCA_036383775.1 Paraburkholderia sp.
GGAGCAGGGTGTGCTGTTCCGTTCGAATATCCCTTTGTCTCCGTCAGCTAGGGCAGTGAAACCCTGCAGAGTCAAGGCTTTGCTGGATCTGTGCTGGGCTTTCATTTTCTTCATCATACGGCTCATGTCGCTGCCAAATAGAGCTCTCGCCGTGCGGCCCTTATCGCGACTCCACTTTTCAAAGGGTAAACGATAATTTTTTGCGTATTGACTCAAAGTGAATTACTGATAACATCAATTCATCAGCATACTGATCAATTTCCAAGGCAACGCGATGACACTCAAATTCGCAGCAAATCTTGACGATCTGAACCCGGACGAGCCCTATGCGGCAATGGTCGACGAGGAGCAGATCGCCCTGTATCTCGTAGATGGAGAGGTCTATGCGACGCACAACGTGTGCACGCATCAATTTGCGCTGCTCAGCGACGGTTTCTTGGAAGACGGATGCATTGAGTGTCCGCTTCATCAGGGGAAATTCGATGTGAAGACCGGCGTCGCGCTTTGTGCGCCTGCGACCGCGCCGATCAAGACTTACAAGGTCCACGTCGAAGGCGGCGCGGTGATGGTTGAGCTCTGAGCGCCGTACTTTTTTGACTACGCCAGGAATCTGAAAGTGGAAACGATTTTGATCGTCGGTGCCGGACAAGCCGGCGGCCGTGCAGCCGAGACGCTGAGGGCGCAGGGCTTCGAGGGCTCGATCCTGCTCGTCGGTGATGAACAGCACAGGCCGTACGAGCGTCCTGCACTGTCGAAGACGGTGCTGACGGCAGCTGACGATAACGAATGCTTTGACGCGTGGCTACATTCGAGCGACTTCTACGCTGCCAGAAAGATCGACTGGATCGCTGACGGTGTCGAAAGACTGGATGTGACACACCGCATTGCAATACTCAAGAGTGGGCGAAGCATCAGCTTCGACAAATGTCTGCTGACAACAGGTGGTCGCGCGCGCCACCTGCCGGGCACGCCTGACAGCCGCCATGTATTCACGCTGCGTACGCTGCCGGACGCGATGCGGGTACGACTACGCATGGTCGGCGCGAGTTCGGTGGCCGTCATCGGCGGCGGTTTCCTTGGGCTTGAGTTCGCAGCAAGCGCAAGGGCGCGCGGAATCGACGTCACCGTGGTGGAGGCGGGTGAGCAATTACTGGGGCGCGCACTGCCGCGCGAATTCTCGGAGCGTTTGCGCGCCAAGCACGAACAGCACGGGGTGAAGTTCATGCTGGGTGCCAAGCTGATTGCCTCAGTGGAGCATGCGCCCGGGGTCACGCTGACCTTTGCTGACCATGCATCGCAGTGCTTCGATTTCGTCGTGGTTGCCATTGGGCAGCAGCCGAATGAAGAGCTCGCCAAGGCGTCCGGCCTCGCGACAGGTAACGGTATACATGTTGACGAACACTGTGAAAGCACCGTCGCCGGCATTTATGCAGCAGGCGATTGCGCAAATTTCCCCTTTGGCCCAGTTGGACGGCGTCTGCGTCTCGAGTCATGGCAGAACGCACAGGACCAGGCAATCGTTGCCGCACGCAACATGCTGGGCGAGACGGTCGAATACCGGCCAAGCCCCTGGTTCTGGACGGACCAGTACGACTGGAACGTGCAGATGCTCGGAATGCTCGACGGCCCGGTGGATCAATGGATCGAGCGGCAGACATCGAACGACAAGACCTTACTCATGGGCTTGCGCGACAACGTCATTGTGTATGCGCTCGCAGTCAATAACGGCGGCGAACTGCGTGCAATTCGCCGTCTCGTTGAGGAGGCGATTCAGGTCGACCCTGAGGCCCTCGCGGACCTGAACGTCAAGTTGCGACAACTTGAACGTAAAGCTCACTCATAACGCATTCAGGAGAGTACTTTGTATTCGTCAGAGACGGTAATTGGGCTCGGTACGCCGAGCGTCAAGAACAAGCCCATCGAGCAATTGGCGTGGCCGGAAGAGGGCCTTCACGCGATCCCCGACTGGGTTTACACGAGCGACGATGTGTACGCCCGCGAGGTCGGGCGGATTTTTCAGGGCCGTACCTGGAACTTCGTTGCGCTGGAGGCCGAAGTGCCCAATACCGGGGACTACAAGCGCTCGTATGTAGGTCCGACGCCGGTGGTCGTTTCCCGCGCGGAAGATGGTTCCATCCACGTATTCGAGAACCGATGCGCCCATCGTGGCGCCGAATTCTGTCGCCACACGCGCGGCAACAATGCTGAATTCGTCTGCCCGTATCACCAGTGGTCCTATGACCTGAAAGGGAACCTGCAAGGTATTCCGTTCAAACGGGGTGTGAACAAGCTCGGCGGGATGCCGCGCGACTTCCGCAATGAGGACCACGGTCTTAAGAAGCTTGCAGTCACGACGCGCAATGGGGTGGTCTTCGCCTCATTCACGCACGACATGGAACCGATTGAGGACTACCTAACGCCCGAAATCCTGAAAGATTTCGACACCGTCTTCAACGGCAAGAAGCTGCGCATCCTCGGTTTTTACAAGAACGAGTTGCCATGCAACTGGAAGATGTACCACGAGAATCTGAAGGACCCGTATCACGCAACGCTGCTGCACTCGTTCCTGGTGGTGTTCGGCTTGCTGGTTGCGGGAAACCGCTCGGCGATGGTGGCCGATAGTAAGTACGGCATACACGGCACGATGGCGTCGGCAAAAAGCGATTCACTCTATGCAACGGTGGATGCCGACAAGAAAAAGGAAATGCGCTCGTTCCACGAGGGTATGGTCCTCAAGGACGAGCGGTTCCTTGAGTACGTCAAGGAGTTTGATTCCGAATGGTCGGTGACGATGCAGACAATCTGGCCGAATCTGATTGTCCAGCGTGAAATGAATACCTTGGGGGTCCGGCATATTGTTCCGAATGGTCCGAACAGCATGATCATGCTGTGGACGATGTTTGGATACGAAGACGACGCTGAAGAGACCACGCGTCACCGGCTGCGCCAGGGCAACCTGATGGGGCCATCGGGATTCCTCGGTCTTGAGGATAACGAAGCCATGAAGTTTGTTCAGGAAGGCGTGCGTCGCTCGGTGACCGATCGAAGCGTGCTTAAACTCGACAGCGAGAAAATTGGTACGGCGGACAATCTGATCTCGGAAGCTGCAATTCGTGCGATGTACAAACACTACCGTGAAGTGATGGGGTTCTAAATGCTGCCAGGATTCGAGAAGAAGCCAATTGCACACGACAAGGCACTCGCCGCGCGCGCAGCCGTGGAAGATTTCCATGCCGAATATTGTGCGGTGCTCGACGGGGGGGACATCGAACGGTGGCCAGATTTTTTTACGGAAACCTGTCTATATCGTGTGACCGAGTACGAAAATGCCGCCCACGGGTTTCCGGTCGGACTGGTCTACGCGGAAGGCCGGGACATGCTGCGCGACCGCGCGGTCGCTATCTCCAGGACGCAGATGTTTGCTCCGCGACAGATGCTGCATTTCGTCACTAACGTTCGTATCCTTGACGTTACAGACGAAGAAATCATTGCTCAGAGCAATTACATGCTGATGCAAACCTTGGTTGAAGGTGCGACTTCCCTGCATCAGGCGGGTCGGCTTTTTGACCGCTTTGCTCGAAATGGCGATGAACTGCTCCTGAAGGAAAGGCAGGCAATTTACGACACGGCGATGATTGCGAACGATCTGGCCTATCCCGTTTGAAGGCGGTGATCAGAGAGTGTTAACAGCGGGCTACAAACCAGGGGGATGCTTATGAGCCACACTGACCCGACGGAAGCACCCATTGAAAGTGGTGGCGTTGGCGCCCGCGTGAGGCGTCGCGAGGATGAGCGACATTTGCATGGCAAGGGCAAATTCGTCGCCGACTATACGTTTCCTGATTTGCAGGAAGTGGCGTTCCTGCGCAGCCCACTTGCGCATGCTCGCATCGAGCGCATCGGCAAGCCCGAACGCTTCGCCGATCGGGTCATTGTGCGCGAAGACATGCAGACGGCGACAGACATTGTGGCCGATTCCAGCTTGCCGACCTACAAGCCCTCGTCGCACCCGCCGCTCGCATCTGGGAAGGTCCGCTTTGTCGGCGAGCCTGTGGCGATGTGTTTCGCGAGTTCCCGCGCGGAGGCAGAGGACATCGCGGAGGAAGTCGAGTTGGATCTGGAGGAACTGCCGGCGCTGGCAAGTGCATTCGCGGCACGTGACCGTACGGACGTGCGGGTGCATGACCACTGGACAGACAATCTCTTCCTCGATCTGAAGGCCGACGTCAATTTCGACGAGCGCTCAAAGGATGCACCCATCGTCGTCAAGCAAAAGGTCGACCTGGCTCGTCAGTGCATGGTCCCAATGGAAGGCAAAGCGGTACTGGCGTACTGGGATCACACGCAGGCGCAACTGGTCGTTATTACGTCGACCCAGGTCCCGCACATGATCCGTACGGTCCTTTCGCAATGCCTCGGTATTGATCATGCACAGGTGCGGGTCATTTCGCCGGATGTGGGCGGTGCGTTCGGTTACAAATGCGTGCTTCAGCAGGAAGAACTCTGTATCGCGTGGCTTGCCCTTACCTACAAACGTCCATTTCGCTTTATCGAAGACCGTCGCGAGCATTTGATCGCGGGGGCGAACACCCGTCAGCACCACTACGAACTTACCGCGTATGCGGACAACAACGGGCGACTCCTCGCGCTGGACTGCAACCTGCTGATTGACGGCGGCGCGTATTCCGCGTGGCCTTTTACGATTGGGCTCGAAACAGGGCAGGCGTTGGGCAATCTGCCTGGCCCCTATGATTTCAGCGGATACCGCTGCCGTACCCAGTGCGCGGCAACCAACAAGCCCGGATTCCTTCCGTATCGCGGCGTGGCACGCACCGGTGTCTGTTTCGCTATCGAGCTGACCATGGACGCCATTGCGCGGGCTGTCGGCCGTGAGGCGTGGGAGGTGCGCTATGACAATCTGATTCGCGCGGTTGACATGCCCTATACGAACGTTGTCAAGAAGCACTACGACAGCGGCGATTTTCAGGAGAGTCTGAAGCGGGCCGCGGAACAGCTTGATGTCGCCAAGTGGCGCCGCCGCCAGAAACAGGGTGAGCCGGACGGCAGGCTGATCGGCATTGGGTTCGCGACATTCACCGAGCAATCGGCACACGGCACGGCGGTATTCGCGTCGTGGGGTTTGCCTGTCGTCCCGGGCTACGACCTGGCAACTGTCCGGATCACAGCGGATGGCGGTCTGGAGGTTCGTGCGGGTATCCATTCCCATGGACAGGGGATGGAAACGACATTGGCGCAGATCGCCAATGAAGTGCTGGGCGTTCCCATTCAGAAGATCAAGGTCGTGCACGGCGATACGGCCCTCACGCCGTACTCGACAGGCACCTACGCCTCTCGCAGCATTGTCATGGCCGGCGGTGCAGTCGCGGCAACGTGCCGTGAACTGGTGCCGCGATTGATCAAAATTGGCGCGCATATCCTGGGCGAAGCGGAAGACGCGGTCCGATTCGAGGCTGGCGAGGTGGTTGGCGCAACGGGACGGGTATCCCTCGCAGAGATCGGTCACGCATGGTATTTGCGGCCCGAACGGCTACCGCCTAGTGTCGATCTGACCGGCCTCGAGGCAACTCAAGGTTTCAAGCCGAAGGTCGATACCGGCGCGTTCAGCTACGCGACGCATGCGGCTGCCGTGGCGGTTGACACAAAGACGGGCCACGTTGACATCCTGGAATACGTCATTGTCGAAGACTGCGGGCGAATGATTAACCCGATGGTTGTCGAAGGCCAGACGATCGGCGGCACGGCACAGGGCATCGGCACCGCGTTCTATGAAGAGACGCTATACGACGATAACGCCCAGCCACTGACGTCCACGCTCGCAGACTACATGTTGCCCGGGCCTACGGAGTTGCCGCCGTTGACCATCATTCATATGGAAACGCCGTCGCCCTATACGGAATTCGGCGCGAAGGGGGTGGGCGAAGGCGGCGCAATCGCACCCCCTGCCGCGCTTTTCAATGCGGTGAACGATGCGCTGAGTCCGATTGGAGCACTCGTCAGCGAGACACCCCTCACGCCGCGACGGCTGCTTACTGCGATTGAGGCGGCCAAAGCGGCCTCGCGCCGCAAGGCAGAAGCAGAACATGCCCGCGAGGTGATTTGATGAAGGCCGCTGCTTTTGAGTACGTACGCGCCGCGACGTTGTCCGACGCGTTACGTGAGTTCGGTGATTCGCCGACGCGGGTGAAACCGATCGCCGGTAGTCAGTCGATGGGGCCGATGCTGAATCTCCGTCTGGCGAGACCATCGCGCGTGGTCGATGTATCGCATGTCGACGAGCTGCGCAGTGTCACGGTCGTAGGTGACGTGGTTCGTGTGGGCGCAGCCATCACTCATGCGGAAATCGAGGACGGGAAGTACGAGCCTTTGCGTAACGGCCTTATGCAGTATGTCGCTTCGGGTATTGCATACCGCGCGATTCGTAACAGAGGAACCATCGGCGGCAGTCTGGCACATGCTGACCCCGCTGCGGATTGGCCGCTGGCGCTTTCGACCCTTGATGCTCGACTTGAGCTCGCGAAGGCGGACAGTACGCGTTATGTGCGCGCCTGTGAGTTCATGCTGGGCGCCTTTACAACGCTGCTTGAGGACGGCGAGATTATCTCAGCGGTTCTGTTGCCGAAAATCGGCGGCACGCTGCGTTGGGGTTATTACAAGCTTTGCCGTAAGACCGGCGAGTTCCCCCACGCAAGCGCCGCTGCCGCGTTTGACGCACAAACTGGGCTGGCCCGCATAGTCCTTGGCGCGCTTGATGGTCCGCCGACTGCGTTGGACGCGCTTGCGCAGTCAATCGCAAAGCAGGGCCCAAGTGCGGCCACGCCGGAGGCGATTGCGGCAGGTGTAGCGGACGCGATGCCGAACGCAGACGCTATCGACCGCTCCATGCACGCGGCCACGGTTGAGCGCTGTCTTGCACAAGCCTTCGGCTCATCTGCGCGTTAACAGGAATTTCCATGTCTGTCATTGAACTCACTATCAACGACCGGGCGATCCGCGGCGAGGTCGCGCCGCGCACGCATCTGGGCGATTTCCTTCGCGACAACCAGAATCTGACCGGTACCCATCTAGGTTGCGAGCACGGAGTGTGCGGCGCATGCACCGTCCTTATCGACGGCGAGCCGGTGCGCTCCTGCATTACTTTCGCGGTTGCGTGCGACCATCAGAAGGTTCGTACCATCGAAGGGTTCGACGACGATGAGCTGATGACGCGCATCCGTCGGTCTTTCTCGGTGCACCACGGCCTGCAGTGCGGCTACTGTACGCCCGGCATGCTCATTACGGCGCGCGACATCGTGCGCCGCTTTCCTGACGCTGATGAGGCGCGCATTCGTCTCGAACTGTCCGGAAACCTGTGCCGCTGTACGGGGTACATGGGCATCGTCAACGCCATCAAAGCCGTACTGAGCGACCTGAAAGACAATCCGATAGCCGATGCTTCTGCCGCTCCAACCGCTCCAATTCGACAAGCGGCGGCACAGGAAGCGGGGGTGTTTCAGACATTTGCAGCGGTGGCCGCTGCCCCGTCGGCTGCCCCGGAGCGCGCGTCGCAAGAGGCTAGCGCTGCATCGTCGGCTTCTACTGCTCAGCCGACTGGTGAGCGCAAAGGCTGGACGGCGATTGATGACAGTTTCGTTGTGCCATTTCCGCTTGAGCGGGTCTGGGGCTTTATGGGAGACCTTCCTTCTGTCACGGCCTGCCTGCCAGGGGCGGAACTGATCGAGCACGATGCCGAAAAAGTAAAAGGCAAGATCGCCATCAAATTTGGGCCGATGTCGGCGAATTTTGCCGGTGCTGCACGCCTCGAGCGTGATGACGCGGCGCATCGAGCCGTAATGCGAGGCGCCGGCCAGGACAACATCAGCCGCTCGAAAGCGAACGGTGACGTGACCTACGCGTTAAGTGATGAAGCAAACGGAACGCAGACGCGCGTGGCCGTCACGCTCGAATACATGTTGCAAGGACCCCTCGCGCAGTTTTCACGTTCCGGGCTTGTTAAAGACTTTGTTCGGCGGATGATCGCTGACTTTGGCATGCGAATTACCGCACAGTTGGGCGGCGCGGATGTGCCGGACTCAGCGGCGCTGCAGACCCGATTCAACGTCGGTGGTCTGGTGTGGCGTGTCCTGTGGGGTCGTATAAAACGGCTCTTTGGCCGCAGCGAATAAATACTGTTGTAACGATAGCGGAAGACGGGGGCGTAGCGTGTCAAGCACGCCGTCTCGCGTCCTTATTATCAGCATACTGATCAAAAATTGGAGTTTGTCGTGAGCAAACGGATTCGGAAGATTGCTTTGGAAGAGCACTTTTCAACGCCTGGCTTCCAGGGCTACTCAAAAAGCTTCACGCAGCACATCGCGCCAGACGTGCTCGCTGATCTTGCAGCCCGGCTTG
>DASVNP010000177.1:0-2437 GCA_036383775.1 Paraburkholderia sp.
GGTCAGCCTGCGCGGCCCGAAGACTTCGGGTGCCTTCACCAAGGATATTGCTTTGGATAAGCAGCGTCCGGCTGAGTACGTGTTCTCGCGACACGTCGAGATCAAGCTCGAGGAAATCGGGCGTGCTGGAAAGGGCAAGAAGGTGCAGACGGCGGCTTCCGCTTCCGCACACTGAGCGCTTGTGCCTGGGGCGGTTTTGTCCGCCCCATGAAGTACATGTCCGGTAGAAAAAAAGCGCGGTGGCCTGATTGCCACTGCGCTTTTTTTTGCGCTGTTACGTCAGCCCGCGGTCAGCCCGCGCTTCGTGCGTTATGCGCAGTCAGGAACTTGATCAGCCCGTCCACGCCGCCCTTGGAAATCTGATCGGCGAACTGCGTCTGATACACCTGAATCAACCAGGCGCCCATCATGTTGATGTCGTAAATCTTCCAGCCGTTCGCGCCCTTGGTCATCCGGTAATCGATGGCGTCATCGCCACCATTACTGAGCACATGCGACTGCACCACCAGGTCCTTGGAGCCGGCCGCCACATTGACCGGCAAGAACTTGAACTTCACGTCCTGATCCCGCAACTGCGACAACGAGGCCGCATACGTGCGCACCAGCAGCGACGTAAACTGGTCATATAGCTGCTTCTGCTGCTCAGGGGTGGCCGTACTCCATGCCTTCCCTACCGCGATCCGCGTGGTTCGCTGAAAATCGGTAGCCGGCACGAAGCGCGTTTGAACCAGCTCGGTGATCTTCGCCATATCGCCACCGCGCGCCTGCGGATCGGCCTTCATCGCGGCCACCGTGCCTTCAACGGCACTCTTCACCACCGCATCAGGCGCGCTTTGCGCATAGGCCGCAGTGGATACCACGGCCGCAGCCAGAAAAGCAGACAGATAACGTTTCATACGCTCGCCAAAACCCCAGGAAGTAAGCGCCGGCAGGCTCGCAAGCCCGCGGCTAAAGCAAGATAGACCAGTATACCGATATTGCGTTCCCGCCCCCAGTCGCGCCGCCCGGGCGTCGTACTTGCTACCGAAGTGGAGCCGAGTCGCTCCGGCTCTGTATACTTGTGCACTTTCGTCAAAAACACCACTCGTGATAAGGCCACCTCCGCCTACATGCTGAAGTCATCTATCGTCCGTCTCGTCGCCTATTCGGTGCGCCATCCGTTACGGATCATCGCTCTGTCGCTCGTGCTCGCCGTTTTGAGCGGCTTCTACGTTGCCCATAATTTCAAGATCAACACCGATATCAGCAAGCTGGTCGAGACCGACAAGCAATGGTCCGCGCTCGAAAATGCGATGGACGCGGCCTTCCCGGATCGCGGTCAAACCGTGCTGGTGGTCGTCGAAGCGCGTGCCCCGGAGTTTGCCGACGCCGCCGCCAGTGCCCTGACCGCCGCGCTCAAAGGCGATCCGAAGGAATTCGTCGCCGTCTCGCAGCCCGCCGGCGGCCCGTTCTTCGAACACAACGGCCTGTTGTTCCCGTCAACCGATGAGGTGATGTCGACCACCTCGCAGCTCGTCCAGTCGCGCCCGCTCGTCAATGCCCTCGCGCACGATCCGAGCCTGACCGGCCTTGCCGGCACGCTCACCACGAGCCTGTTGCTGCCGCTGCAACTGGGTCAGGTGAAGCTGGCCGACATGAGCCATTTGCTGTCACAGAGCGCAACCACGCTCGATCGCGTGCTGGCCGGCCAGCCGGCGGCGTTCTCGTGGCGCGCGCTGGTCGATAGGAGCGCCGCCACGGAACCGGCGCGCGCCTTCGTCACGGTGCAGCCGGTTGTGAACTACGACGCGCTGGAGCCGGGCGCGACCGCATCGAAAGCGATCCGCGACACCGCCGCCTCGCTGCATCTCGATGCGCGCTATGGCGCCACGGTCCGCCTGACCGGCGAACAGCCTCTCGCGGACGAAGAATTCGCGTCGGTGCAGGACGGCGCCGTGCTCAACGGCATCGGCACCTTCATCGTCGTGCTGGTCATTCTGTGGCTGGCGCTGCGTTCGGGCCGCATGATCCTCGCCGTGTTCATCACGCTGTTCGTCGGGCTTGCGATCACCGCGGCGCTCGGCCTGCTGATGGTCGGCGCGCTCAACATGATTTCGGTCGCCTTCATGGTGCTGTTCGTCGGGCTCGGGGTCGATTTCGGCGTGCAGTTCGGCGTCAAATATCGTGAGGAACGTAATCGCGACGATCGCCTTTCCGCCGCGCTGATGCATACCGCACACAGCATCGGCGTGCCGCTGACACTCGCTGCGGCGGCGGTTGCACTGAGCTTTTTCTCGTTCCTGCCGACCGCCTATCGCGGCGTGTCTGAATTGGGCGAGATCGCCGGCGTCGGCATGTTCGTCGCGTACTTCACCAACATGACGCTGCTGCCGGCGCTGTTGAAACTCTTCAACCCGCCAGGTGAGCCCGCCTCGCCAGGCTTCAAGCAACTCGCGCC
>DASVNP010000178.1:0-6894 GCA_036383775.1 Paraburkholderia sp.
CCGTGCTACCGTCACGCAACAGGGACCTCCTGAAAATGTGGATATCCTGTGGATAAGTCGGCCGCCTTACCCGTTGAAATATAACAAAACCTGAAAATCCAAACCGACGCAACACCACACCATAGGTACCAAGATTCAACAATCTGGCTTTGATTCGGTGCCTTCCATCATCTTTAATAACCGATACCTCCTATCAGGCGCACAACCCGTTGATGCTTTCGAGGATTTCATTAAGGATATCTTGGCCGATGCTGCGTGATACAAATGCGGCGTCGTGGCGACCGTTCGCCGGCGACCCTGAAGACATCCCCACGCAGCGCTTGACGAAAGGCGCCGCCCTCAGCAACTCGCGCCTGTGTATCGCGCAAGCGCGCCCCTCAGCGGGCCGGCTTGATTTGTTCCACGAACGCAAAACTATTTGTCCATGACGAGTGTTGGCCTGGGGCATCGACGAGTATAGATTTTGGACTTGCCGGTCCCGCCAGCCTGGCCGGCGAGACAGAACATCAGGAGCTGACCATGTCGATCGAGAACGTTCTCTACCGTGCTCACGCCGAAGCCACTGGAGGCCGTGAAGGCCGCGCTGTAGCACTGGAAGGTGGACTGGACCTGAAGCTGACGAGGCCAAAGGGCTTGGGTGGAAAGGGCGAGAAAGGCACCAACCCGGAAGAGCTTTTTGCTGCGGGTACAGCGCGTGCTTAATTGGCGCAATGCAGTTCGTCGCCGCACGCGACAAAATCGCTATCCCTGCCGATGCCTCTGTCCACGGCGCCGTTGGTATCGGCCCCATCCCCAACGGCTTCGGCATTGAAGTCGAGTTGAAGATCGCCTTGCCGGGCATGGGCCGCGAAGCAGCTCAACACCTCATCAACAGGGCGCATATCGTGTGCCCCTATTCGAACGCAACGCGGAACAACGTAGACGTGACGCTTACCCTTGTCTAAGCCGCAATCCTCCTGGTTACCAATCCGATGAGCACTGAACTGTTGCAAGGGTCCTGTCATTGCGGGGCCGTCAAGTTCGAAGTTCGCACGGCAGTCGCTCCCGCGATACGCTGCAACTGCAGCTTTTGCCGACGCAAGGGCTTTTTGATGTCACCGCCGTTCGTCGAGGGCGATCTCGAGATTTTGTCTGGAGAAAATTCGCTGTCGACGTATCAGTTCAACACTCGCGTGGCGAAACACTACTTCTGCAAGCATTGCGGGATTCATCCGTTCCTCCAAACGCCCATGGGTCCGGGTGCCTGGCGTGTCAACATTGGCTGCCTCGAAGGAATCGATCCGTATGCGTATGAAGCGGGTCTGGTCGACGGCGCGAGTCTGCCCGTCGTGGATGGAGGCGCATAAGAACGCCTCACCGCGCTTGCTACTTTCTATGCATCGTCGGATAAGGTTTATTCCTGGATGACACAAGTGTTGTACGGGCGATGAGGTGTACGCCGGGTGCGTGCCTGCGCATAATGCGCCTTACCTGCTGTGATCCACGGTTGTCGGTCAATCAAGGCAATGACGACCGTGGTCCCGCCTCCCATCACGGTCGCTCATCGGTCTGCGGTTAGGCCTTCGCCGACGATGGATTGTTAATCGCAGACCTTAGGCCGCATCTATCCTGAAGTTTAAATTCTGAAGAATGTACCGTGGCAACGTTTCCGAACTCCAACTCCCAGTCGGTGCAACAAAGCGCTTCCATCAGGAACTTGCCCGTCAATCTGTTCGCATCGGTGATGGGTCTGGCCGGTACGTTCATTGCATGGCGCCTCGCCAATCAGGAATTTGGTGTCACGCCGCTAATCCAGGATGTCGTTGGCGCTGCCGCCATTATCGCTTTCCTCACGATAAGTGCAGGATATATCTTGGCCCGTAACGATGATCGCCATAGTGCTGCTCGCCATGCTGACTATCGCGATTGTCGCTCTTTCGGTCAGGACCCTACATATTCTCCTGAACGGCAAGCTACTCTCCGGTTGAATTGGCTACATGCTCGTCATGACGACGGCCGCCCAAATATGCGACTGAGCGCCGCGAAGGGCTCTATTTGAGTGCGAGAGGAAACGTAGCTTTGACACCGTTCTCTCGCCTGGCAGACTGATCGACCCTTTCAGGTCGTCGCAAGGAGCAACACATGAAGAACAACGTTCGACATAAGTCCTTTCTGATCACCGGCGTCAGCTCCGGACTTGGCTGTGCACTTGCCGAGGCGGCGCTGCCGGGGGGACATACCGTAATCGGCACCGTTCGCAGTGAGGCGGCACGTGCGCGGTTCGAAGCACTCTCCCCCGACAACAAAGCGCATGCCGTTGTTCTTGATGTAACTGATTTCGACACGATTCCCGCGGTGGTTGCTGCGATCGAAGAAACTTTCGGCCCTCTCGATGTGCTGGTGAACAATGCGGGATACGGACACGAGGGCACGTTGGAAGAATCGCCACTTGACGAATTGCTGCACCAGTTTGACGTCAACGTCTTCGGCGCAGTAGCAATGATCAAGGCGGTGCTGCCGGCTATGCGCAAACGACGGTCGGGGCACATTATCAACATCACGTCGATGGCAGGTTTCGTCGGGCTGCCCGGCATTCCGTACTACAGCGGAAGTAAGTTTGCACTCGAGGGAATATCCGAAGTACTGGCCAAAGAAGTGTCAGGATTCGGCATAAAAGTGACCGCCGTAGCACCCGGTTCGTTTCGAACCGATTGGGCCGGCCGGTCGATGGTCCGTACCGAACGCAGCATCGAGGACTACGATTCGCTCTTCGAACCGGTCCGTCGCGCGAGAAAGGCAAAGAGTGGAAATCAAACCGGAGATCCGGTGAAAGCTGCACAAGCGATCCTGAAGCTGATTGAAGCCGACAACCCACCTACGCACCTTATTCTCGGCAGTGACGCGCTCAAGTTGGTTCGAGAAAAGCTCACTCAGCTTCACCAGGAGATCGACGCATGGGAAGCGTTAACTAATTCGACTGAATTCTTGTGACCGACGTCGAACGCCGTGATCGCCTTGAAATCCTTCGACTTCCCCATCGTCGACCTGGTTGCTTGAACCGTCCAGCGCAGCGCTTGCATATCGATAAATGTGTAAAACCAATACATGAGACTACGGGTTTTCAACTCGTAATTGGATATGCAAGATCAAATTTTTGACTATATTGTTATCGGATCTGGTTCTGTCGGCCGCTTGCTCGCGAATCGGTCGAGCGCTGACACGAGCTGTAACGTTCTCCTTGCCGAGGCGGACGGCCCCGATGACTATATGTGGATTCACATCCCCGTTGACTACGTCTACTGAATTGACAATCCGCGCACGGACTGGCAGTTCCGTACCGAACCCGATTCGTGCGGTCTACAAGGTAGAACACTGCGATACGTTGAACGTTCTCGCCTCGAGTATGCTCGGCAAGGCGAGAATTGGCCTTGAATATGCGCTGCACCACTCGGTGCCCAATGAGTATGGTGTAATGGACTAGACTAAATCGGACCGTTGTCGAGGCTCACCCCTGTGCGCTACATGTGGCTGCCCGTCACAGCGGCCCCTTACCTGCCCGTCAGAGCCTCGTGGCCGGTGGTCGCGGTCAGATAGCCTCGTCAGACCTGACCGCGCTGCTCACCCTCATCAGCGAGGCGTGTCAAGACTTTCATGACTGTCCGGTCGCAGTGAGCTCCGCCAAACTCGAACAAGTCGCGTTCGGCATCGTCGAACTCCCGCCCCAACGATTCACGCAACATACTTCTTGCGCGAGAATGCCGGCTACGAACCGTCGCCTCCGGCAAGCCGAGACATTGTGCGGTTTCCTCGATACTGAGCTCTTCAACTGAACGCAATACGAATACCGTGCGAAAGGCCTCTGGCAACACGTCTAGTTTGCGCTCCAGAATCGCACGTACTTCCGCGCGTGCCGCTGCCTTCTCGGGCAGATCAGGCTCGTTTGCAGCCCTGGCATCCATTTCGACCTCGACAGATTCGTTCATATCGACCATCGGGATCAACTTGTGGCGCCGCGCCTCTTTGCGCATACGGCCGAAGCACTCGTTGAGAACGAGGCGCGACAACCACGTGAAAAGCGATGCATCTCCCCGGAACTGACCAATCCGCCGGTAAGCCAACAAATAGGCCTCCTGGAGTACGTCCTCCGCTTCTGCATCGTTGCCAATTGTTACTCGCGCAACCCGGTACAACCGACGGTTGTACCGGCGCATCAGCAATTCGAATGCATCGCGATCACCCGCGGCGATACGACGTACCAGTTCCTGCTCGTCGCTCGCGAGCTGGCCTAATCGTGCGGGAAATGCTTCGGTCATTCAATACGTCTCGGCAAGGTTATTGAACGGTTAGTGTCCCAGTCATCCCCGGATGAAAGATGCACAGGTAGGGATAGGTGCCGGGCCGCTCGGCAACATACGTCCAGGAAGCATTCGAGGCAATACTTTTCGAATCGAACGCTTTCGAGTTTGCGCTGGCCGTGTGGGGGAACAAATCCTTGTTGATCCACGTCACACGATCGCCCCGATGGACGATCAGCGTGGAGGGAGTGAAGCGCATCTGCTCGATTATGACCGTATGGGCTTTGGGCGACGCATCCCCGACCGCTATAGCCGGCGTCGCCGAGACCGTGGCCGCAATCACTCCCCACGCGAGCAAGAGCGCGCGCGCCTTACGCATCGCCCTTTCCGAGCGTAGCCTGAAGGTGCTTCGCATGTTCGAGATGCTGGACAAAAGCTGGCCGCACCTTCACGAGAAGGTCCTTGAGCTCCTGATTCTGGGCACTCGGGATCAGCGTCTTGTCCATCGCGTCCAGGACAAGCTGGTGATACGCCACTTCGTGATCGACATACGCTCGATCAAGCTGTTCGCCGCTGAGCGCCTTGAGTTTTTCGATATTCTCGTCGCCGGCGTGTTTGAGACTCAGGCTCGTCGGATTGTCCTGCGGCGTCACCCCCAGCTTGTGAGCAAGGTCGGCGGCGGCCTTATTGACGCCGCTATGGTCTGTAACCATCAACGCGGCAAACTGCTTGACCGCTGCCGAGGTCGTTTTCGATTCCGCGTATTTTCCTGCATCAATGTCGACCTGGTTGGCGGTCACAACAATTGACGCAATCTGCGGGTCCGTCGGGGCTGCACTCTGCGCAAACACGGGGACGCTCGCGAAACCCAACGCGCTGATTACGGCTGCATAAACAACTTTCATATCTTCATTCCTGACAGGTGGTTGGCTGCCCCAGCGGGCAGCTTTAAGTTCGGTACGTTTTGACCGTTCTTATGGACATAGATGTCACGTGTGATAGCCCTGTTCCCAGCACTCGCCGTGAGCGAGCGTACCGCCGCGCAAAACAGTTCATACACGGGGTAACGAATCCCGAGGGTTTGCGCCGCGACGTCTCCCTTTAGCCGTGTCAGCTACCGACCGAAGCGGAGACCGCCTTCACTACGGCAACAGCCCGCTCGCGCGCAGCCTGGCGAGCTAACGAATCGCTTCAAGCTTGGAGTGTCCCTCGCTGACGCGTTTGGCGACTACGACTTCGTACGAGCGTCAGTTGGTAGTCGACCAATGGCAATGATGTGCAGTGCACTATTGGCAGCGCGGTCGCCTCCGCGATTCAGCCGATGCCGCGTTATCTTTCACGAAGACGCTGGAACTGGGCTGACGCCGCACAGGACAGCGAAGTTGGCTTCTGACTGAAGCCGGCTGCTGTTGTTGCCAGCTGTCAGTAACAGCTGCGACGCAGACTCACACCAGCGAAAGCAGCGTGGGCGGCGTTCTGTGCATCCAGCGTATCGTCTTTCCACGCTTGCGCCGGTCGCTTTTATCCGGCTTGGTAACCTCCAGCACGGTCACATGAGCCTACTGCAGGTAGCGAAGTAGCCCCATGCCGTAGCTTCAGTGCATTCGACGCCACCCCGTGCAAGCTCGCCAAATGACCGCATCCACAACAACATCTGTTTGTAGCCGTGCCGGGTAGTCGGGAAGCATTCGTTGTCCAACACGCGATCATGCTCGTCGACGACGGCCGCGACATGCAGATCCTTGTGCGTATCAACACCGCCCACGACACAACAACGGCCAGCCGTAGGTCGGCTCAGGCTCGGGCAACGCTTACGGCTCAAGCAAACTTCGCGTTAGTCAAGTTTGATCAATCCCGCAAGCGCTCACTGTGGCAACTTGTCAGCTACTTTCGCGACACCCGCAGCTGCGCAGACTTCGTCTTTATCACCACCCGGTGCACCACCGATGCCCAAAGCGCCCACGATCTCGCCGTGTGCCTTGAAAGCGACCGCACCTGGGAGCGCAATTACGTTATGGACCGTCGCGAGTTGCGGCGCGAACTGGTTCTTCTTCACAAGTTCGAAGAATCCGCTTGAGCGATCGAATCCAAACTCTGGTCCGAGCGTAATGACCGTAAATGCTTTTCGGAAACTCGTTTCGCCCGTGGCCACCGGTGCATGATCGCCACGCAAGACGACTTGGGGTACCCCATCCATATCGACGACAGTAGCCGTAGACCAATAGTGATTCTGCTCGCAGACTCGGAGCGCCTCTTGCGCAGCCTCGACGGCGATACTAAGTGGCAGCGTGTAGTGGTATCCCTGTTGCGGCGCCTGTTGCGCGTGCGCGGACATACATGCGATCGACGCTCCGCAAAAGAGCGCGGCTAGTTTTGCATATTTCATAAAATCCCTTTCAACTCAAAATCGTTTGACTGGACGCTCCAATGAGCGCGTTGCACTGCAAAAAACGTAAGAACTGAAAAACTGCCGAGGCAACTGCGTATTTCGGCGAACGTGACCGCCGATTTCGGGAACGTGACCGATTCGGCGGGGTTGGGCGTTGCGCGGTGTTGATTGTAGATTTTCTTGTTAGTTCTGGTCGAGTTCGGACTCCAGGACGTTGGGTTTTGGGGATGC
>DASVNP010000179.1:0-14650 GCA_036383775.1 Paraburkholderia sp.
CCGCGACGCAGACACCGATCCGATGACCACCGGTTTTCTACAGAAGATTTTTGGCAGCCGCAACCAGCGGCTAGTCAAGCAATATCAAAAGACCGTCACGGCGATCAATGCGCTCGAGCCGCAGATCGAGCAATTGACGGATGATCAACTGCGCGCCAAAACGGGTGAATTCCGCCAGCGCGTCGCGAGCGGCGAGTCGCTCGACAAGATCCTGCCGGAAGCTTTCGCGGTGTGCCGCGAAGCCAGCAAGCGGACGCTGAAAATGCGCCACTTCGACGTGCAGCTGATCGGCGGCATGGTTCTGCACTACGGCAAGATCGGCGAAATGCGCACCGGCGAAGGCAAGACCCTCGTCGCCACTCTGCCGGTGTACCTGAATGCGCTGTCGGGCCGCGGCGTGCACGTGGTCACGGTCAACGACTACCTTGCCCAGCGCGACGCCGAATGGATGGCACGCCTCTACAACTTCCTCGGTCTGTCGGTCGGCATCAATCTCTCGCAGATGGACCACGGTGCCAAGCAGGAAGCGTATGCCGCGGACATCACGTACGGCACCAATAACGAATTCGGCTTCGATTACCTGCGCGACAACATGGTCTACGAGACCGACGCGCGCGTGCAGCGGGCCCTGAACTTCGCGGTGGTCGACGAGGTCGACTCGATCCTGATCGACGAAGCCCGTACGCCGCTGATCATCTCCGGCCAGGCCGAAGATCACACCGAACTGTATGTGCGCATGAATGCGCTGCCGCCGCTGCTCGAACGCCAGATCGGCGAAGAGAAAGCGGACGGCACCGGCGTCGAGAAGCCGGGCGACTACACGCTCGACGAAAAAGGCCGCCAGGTGTTCCTGACGGAATCGGGCCACGAAAAAGCCGAGCGCCTGCTCTCCGAATGGGGCCTGATCGGCGAGGGCGAGAGCCTGTACGCACCGCAGAACATCACGCTGATGCACCACGTGTACGCCGCGCTGCGCGCGCACACGCTGTTCTTCAAAGATCAGCACTACGTCGTGCAGAACGGCGAAGTGATCATCGTCGACGAATTCACCGGCCGTCTGATGTCGGGCCGCCGCTGGTCGGACGGGCTGCACCAGGCCGTCGAGGCGAAGGAGCACGTCAAGATCCAGAGCGAGAACCAGACGCTCGCGTCGATCACGTTCCAGAACTATTTCCGTATGTACGCCAAGCTGGCCGGCATGACCGGCACGGCGGATACGGAAGCGTACGAGTTCAATGAGATTTACGGGCTCGAAACGGTCGTGATTCCGACCAACCGTCCGCCCAAGCGGATCGACAAGCAGGATCAGATCTACAAGACCGCAAAAGAGCGTTACGACGCGGTGATTCGCGACATTCGCGAGTGTTTCGAGCGCAGTCAGCCGGTGCTGGTTGGCACGACGTCGATCGAAAACTCCGAATTGCTGTCGCATCTGCTGAAGCAAGCCGGCTTGCCGCACGAAGTGCTGAACGCCAAGCAGCACGCGCGTGAAGCCGCGATCGTCGCCGAAGCGGGCCGTCCGCAGCGCATCACGATCGCCACCAACATGGCAGGCCGCGGTACCGACATCGTGCTCGGCGGCAACGCGGAAAAGCAGGCGTCGTTCATCGAGCAGGACGAACTGCTGGCCGACGACGAGAAGCAACGCCGCATCCAGAAGCTGCATGACGAATGGCAGACGCTGCACGATCAGGTGAAGGCCGCGGGCGGTCTGCATATCATCGGCACCGAGCGCCACGAATCGCGCCGGATCGACAATCAGCTGCGCGGCCGTGCCGGCCGCCAGGGCGACCCGGGCTCGTCGCGCTTCTATCTGTCGCTGGAAGATCCGCTGCTGCGCATTTTCGCGGGCGACCGCGTGCGCGCGATCATGGACCGCCTGAAGATGCCGGAAGGCGAAGCGATTGAAGCGGGCATCGTGTCGCGCTCGATCGAGTCGGCGCAGCGCAAGGTTGAAGCGCGCAACTTCGACGTTCGCAAGCAATTGCTCGAATACGACGATGTGTCGAACGATCAGCGCAAGGTGATCTACCAGCAGCGCAATGAATTGCTCGAAGCCAACGACATTACCGAAACCATCGGCGCAATGCGCAAGGGTGTGATCGGCGACATCGTGCATCAGTTCGTGCCGGCCGGCAGCATCGAAGAGCAGTGGGACGTGCCCGAGCTGGAGGAAGTGCTGCGCAACGAATGGCAGCTCGACCTCGCGATTCAGGAAATGATCAACGAGTCGAACTCGATCAGCGCCGACGAGATTCTCGAAGCGGTCGAAGCCGCCGCGGACGAAGCTTACGAGGCGAAGGTCGAACTGGTTGGCCGCGAGTCGTTCAGCGCGTTCGAACGCTCGATCATGCTGCAAACGCTGGACCGCAGCTGGCGCGAACATCTGGCCGCGCTCGATCACCTGCGTCAGGGCATCCATCTGCGCGGCTATGCGCAGAAGAATCCGAAGCAGGAATACAAGCGCGAGGCGTTCGAACTGTTCGCCGCGATGCTCGACGCTGTGAAGCTCGAAGTCACCCGTGTGGTGATGAACGTGCAGATCCAGTCGCCGGAGCAGCTGGAGCAGGCCGCCGAGCAGCTGGAAGAGCAGGGTAGCCACCTCGAAAACGTCGAGTTCCGCCATGCCGAATTCGCCGAGGCCGCAGCGCCCGTTGCCGCGGAAGCGGCCACCGCCGCCATGATCGGCGACGCAATGAGCCACGCGCATGCGGCGGCGCCGAACGTGAACGCGGACAACGTGCCGAAGGTCGGCCGTAACGATCCGTGCCCGTGCGGCAGCGGCAAGAAGTACAAGCAGTGTCACGGAAAAATTGTGTAATGCCGAAGGCGGCTCGCTTTCCGGTGCGCCGCCTGCGTATTACGTAGCACGTTGCTTTGATTTCGCGGTGGCTCGGCAACACGCCTGAGCCACCAGTTTCCGTCTCCCTAAATGCCGGCTCCTGCCGGCATTTTCTTCGACAGGTCGCGACCATGGCTGTCAATTTCCCCTCCATCGATCCCGCTCAACTCCACCCCGTCGCCGGCGTTTCGCTAGGCTGGGCAGAGGCGAATATCCGCAAGCCGAACCGCAAGGACGTGCTCGTCATTTCCGTAGGCGAAGGCGCCACGGTAGGCGGCGTGTTCACGCAGAACCGCTTTTGCGCGGCGCCCGTCACGGTGTGCCGTGAAAATCTGGAGCGCGTGCGCGCAGGCGGCAAGCCGATTCGCGCGCTGGTGATCAACACCGGCAACGCGAATGCGGGCACGGGCGAACCGGGCCTCGCGCATGCGCGCGAAACCTGCGCCGAACTCGCGCGTCTTGCTGACATCGCGCCGGAACAGGTTCTGCCGTTTTCGACGGGCGTGATTCTGGAGCCGCTGCCGGTCGATCGACTGATGGCCGGCTTGCCGGCCGCATTGGCGAACCGCAAGGAAGCCAACTGGTACGACGCCGCGCAGGCGATCATGACCACGGACACGCTGCCCAAGGCAGCCTCACGCCAGGTGACGATCGACGGCCACACGGTCACGCTCACCGGTATCAGCAAGGGCGCGGGCATGATCAAGCCGAACATGGCGACCATGCTTGGCTTCCACGCGTTCGACGCCGCTGTGGCTCAACCGGTGCTCGACGCGCTGGTGCGACACGTGGCGGACCGCTCGTTCAACTGCATCACGATCGACGGCGATACGTCGACCAATGATTCGTTCATCCTGATCGCGTCGGGCAAATCGAGCCTGCCGGCGATCACGTCCACCGATTCGCCCGCTTTTGCAGCGCTGCGCGACGCGGTGACCGAAGTCGCCCAGACCCTCGCGCAACTGATCGTGCGCGACGGCGAAGGCGCGACCAAATTCATGACCGTGCAGGTCGAAGGCGGGTCGAGCGTCGGCGAATGCCGCCAGATTGCGTATGCAATCGGCCACTCGCCGCTCGTGAAGACCGCCTTCTATGCGTCGGACCCGAACCTCGGCCGCATTCTGGCGGCCATCGGCTATGCAGGCGTGGATGATCTCGACGTCGGCAAGATCGATCTGTATCTGGACGACGTGCTGGTCGCGGTTTCCGGCGGACGCAATCCGGCCTACCGTGAAGAAGACGGCCAGCGCGTCATGAAAAAGAGCGAGATTGGCATTCGCGTCGTACTCGGACGCGGCGATGCGCAAGCCACGATCTGGACTTGCGACCTGTCGCACGACTACGTGAGCATCAACGCCGACTATCGTTCGTAACCAGGTTCTATACGCGGCTTGCGGGCCGCTTACTTTCCAGTCATGGACAAACTCGAAAAGTTTCTGACCCGAGCCGAAGCCGTGCTCGTCCGCCTCGAAGCGATGCTTCCGCCTGCTACGCCGGATATTGATTGGTCGGCCGCGGTCGCTTTCCGCTGGCGCAAGCGCCAGGGGCGCGGCTACCTGCAGCCCGTGCCGGCCATTTCGGCGATCACGCTCGACGACCTGCAGAACATCGATCGGCAGAAAGGGTTGATCGAGCAGAACACGCGTCAGTTCGTGCGCAAGCAGCCGGCCAACAATGTGCTGTTGACCGGCGCGCGCGGCACCGGCAAATCGTCGCTGATCAAGGCCTGCCTGAACGCGTACGCGAAAGACGGCCTGCGTCTGATCGAGGTGGACAAGGACGATCTGCACGACCTGGGCGATATCGTCGACCTGATCGCGCAGCGGCCGGAGCGCTTCGTGGTGTTTTGCGACGATCTGTCGTTCGAGGAAGGCGAGTCAGGCTACAAGGCGCTGAAGGTCGCGCTCGACGGCTCGGTCGCCGCGCAATCCGACAACGTGGTGATTTACGCGACGTCGAACCGCCGCCATCTGTTGCCGGAGTACATGAGCGACAACGAGACGTACAAGCACACGGCCGACGGCGAGATCCACCCCGGCGAACTGGTCGAGGAGAAAATCTCGCTGTCCGAGCGCTTTGGGCTGTGGGTCAGTTTCTACCCGTTCAAACAGGACGACTACCTGTCGATCATCGCCCATTGGCTGCGGCATTTTGGCTGCGACGACGCCGAAGTCGAAGCAGCGCGCGGCGATGCGCTGGTGTGGGCGCTCGAGCGCGGGTCACGTTCGGGGCGCGTTGCGTGGCAGTTCGCGCGCGACTGGTCCGGCCGCAAGACTTCAGCATGAGCGACGGCATGAACCGCGGGACGAACGATACCGAGACGAACGCCGCCGGCCGCAAGGTGACGGAAGTCGCCGTCGGCGTGCTGGTTCAGCCGGACGGGCGCTATCTGCTGGCGCAGCGTCCGGCCGGCAAGCCGTACGAGGGCTACTGGGAGTTTCCGGGCGGCAAGCTGGAAGCTGGTGAATCAGTCGAGGCGGCGCTCGCGCGCGAGTTGCACGAGGAGCTGGGCATCGATGTCGAGGCGAGCCACCTCTGGCATACGCTCGAACACGACTATCCGCACGCCTATGTGCGGCTCTTTTTCTGCAAGGTGACGCAGTGGTCCGGCGAGCCGCACGGCCGTGAAGGTCAGGCCTTTGTCTGGCAGACGCTGCCCGCGGATGTCGAGCCGTTATTGCCGGCAACCATTCCCGTGCTGGAATGGCTCGCGGCAGAAAGGAACTGACAGGCTGACAGAAGGGCGCGCGGGAATGGGCGCTGCGCTAGCAACGCCGACCCGCACGGCCCACAACTAGCCCACGCGGCGGGCTTCACTCAATGCGGGTTGTAGTCCCCACCAGGCGTTTCGTCCGACGACGCTTCCTGATCAGTCCCGCCGATCTTGTACTTCTCAGCGGCCCAGGCGCCGAGATCGATCTGCTTGCAGCGGTCGGAACAGAAAGGGCGGAAACGGTTTTCAGGGGTCCAGCGGACGTCCTTTCCGCAGGTGGGGCATTTGACGACGGTAGGCATACAGTCAGACAGTCAATCGCAAACGGAACAAGTAACGAATATAGGGGCATTTTTCGCCGTGTTAAAGGCGAGCCCCTTCGATTCAGCTTAATCAGGTGAATGCTGCAGGCTTGCTTAGAGGCTACAAAGCGTGAGCTGGAACGGCACGTCGACATCCACAGCACGCGGGCGCAGATCGCCGTCCTGAACCGTGAAGCGCACCCAGAGCATGTATTTGTTGGCGCTCGCCTCGGGGATCACGCGCAATTCGGGTGACACCCGGACCTGCATCAATTGATACGAGCGGCCGGACAGCATCTGCTGATAGCTGCCTTGCATGGCCATGACCTTGGACGCCTGACCGGATTCGCGTGCGAGCCGCAGGACGATGGTGGCCGCGTCGCGCAGCGGCAGCAGCGGCGTCACCCACTTGGCAATATCCTGGCGGCGCTGGTCGGGATGAATCTGCTGCCACGCATAGTAAGACGGCAAATCGAACTTGCAGGTGCCACCGGGGATGATTGCGCGGCTGCGGATGCTGGCGAGCCACTCGTTGTCCGCAAGATGTTGACCGGTTTTGCCCTGCATCTGCGAAAGTCCGGCGAGCGTTTGCTCGATCTCGCCGAGTACCGCTTCGAGAGCGTTCTGCTCGATTCCCGGATTGCCACGAAACGGCGCCAGCGTCTGCCGTTGGCGCTCGAGCTCCTTCATCAGGTCCGACTTCAGATCCGCGCGACCCGCCACCTCTGAGATTTCGAACAACGTGGTCAGTGCGACGTGATGTTCCCTGGGGTCTTCCTGAGTCAGAAAGAACGTGAAGCGCTCGAACAGATCTTCGAGGCGCAGTAGCGTCCGGATTCGCTCGTTGAAGGGATACTCGTAAAGGATCAAGCGGGCTCGCCTCGGGCGTGGTCGGTGACGGGAATGCAGAACATTCTAATGCCGTGAGACTACCCTAGCAATCACGCACTTTTTCGGTATGCCTTCGCAACTTTTTTCGCGTGTTTCGGGCAGTTTTCAACTGCGCTTTGGCAGATGCATCACCGCGAAGTTCAACCGGGATTTCCCGGGGTGTCCCGGCGGCGTCACGCGCGGGCGAGCGACAGATACACGCGGTGCCGCGCGTCCACTTGCGCGTTGAGCGTGTCGAGTGACGTGTTGTCGTTGTCGATCACATCGTCGGCCGCGGCGAGGCGCGCTTCGCGCGTAGCTTGCCGGGCGATGATCGCCAGCACCTGTTCGCGGCTGAAGCTGTTGCGGCTCATCACGCGCGAGACCTGCGTCTCGACGCTGCAATCGACTGTCAGCACCCGGTTCACGCGGGTTTTCCAGCTGCCGGACTCAACCAGCAGCGGCACCACCACGATCACGTAAGGTCCTTGCGCGTCGCATTGCTCCCGTTCGGTCTCCGCACGAATCAATGGATGCGTGATGTGTTCGAGGCGTTTGCGCGCGCCCTCATCGCTGAAGACGAGGGCACGCATGCGGGCTCGATCGAGCGAGCCATCAGGTGCAACGAACTTCTCGCCGAACTCTGCGGCGATCTGCGGCATTGCAATGCCACCGGGTGCGGTGATGCGGTGCGCAATCACGTCGGTGTCGACGAGTGGTACGCCATGCTCGGCGAACAGGTCGGCGACTGTCGATTTGCCGCTGCCGATGCCGCCGGTCAGCCCAACAACAAACATGCGTCAGCCTCCCAGAGCCAGATAAAGCGGTGTGCCGAGAAAGAGGGTGATTGCCCCGCCGGCTGCAAGAAACGGCCCGAACGGCAACGGCTCTTCAAAGCGCATGCGCCCACGCCATGTTGCCAGCAGGCCGATTACGGCACCGGCTACCGCGGCGATTAGCACGATCTGCGGCAGCGCTGCCCAGCCCAGCCACGCGCCAAGGGCTGCCAACAGTTTGAAATCACCATAGCCCATGCCCTCCACGCCGCGCACGAGGCGAAACAGCCAATGCACGGCCCACAGGACCAGATAGCCGAAGATCGCGCCGAGCACGGCGTCGTGCAAGTTCGTGAACATGCCGTTGAAGTTGACGATAATGCCCACCCACAGCAGCGGCAGCGTCATAGAGTCGGGTAGCAGGTGGGTGTCGATGTCGATCGCGCTCATTGCAAGCAATGCCGCGCACAGGCCGAAGGCCGCGAGCGCCATCAGGGTCGGCCCGAACAGCGCCAGCGATCCGACCGCGAACGCCGCGCTTGCGATTTCGAGCAACGGATAGCGCAGGCTCACGCGGCTCTTGCACGCGGAGCAACGACCGCGCAGCAGCAGGTAGCTCAGTACCGGCAGATTTTCCCACGCGTTCAGCACATGGCCGCAGTGAGGACAGGCGCTGCGCGGCACCCACAGGTTGTAGCGCGCCGGCAGTCCGTCCTGTTCCGCGGGTTCATCGGCGGCCTCGTTGATTTCCGCGCGCCATGCACGGTCGAGCATGATCGGCAGCCGATGCACGACCACGTTCAGAAAGCTGCCGATAACTAGGCCGAACACGATGGCGAACGTGATCCGGAGGCCGGCGGGCAAGCTGTCGACCGCCATGCCGAGACCGGCTGCAAAGTGATCGATACGGTCGGGCAATAAGCCCGACAGCAGGCTGGAAGAGGTTTCGGGCACGAGTGGAAGAGTCGCCTGCATGGTTAAGGGGGATTCGGCTGCGATGCTACACCACGTTGCCGAGTTGAATAATGGGAAGATACATCGCGATCACGAGGCCGCCGACCAGCGTACCCAGCACCATGATGACGAGCGGCTCGCACAAGCTCGACAGCGTGCCGATCCTTTCGTCTACCTGACGATCGGCAAGCGAAGCGACGTCGATCAGCATGGTGTCGAGCGCGCCGGACTCCTCGGCAACCGCGATCGGCTGCACGACCTCGGGGGGAAAGCAGCGCGCCGCGCGCATGGCGGCGGCGAGCCGCTCGCCGCGCCGCAGCCGCGCGGCGATCTCAACGGTGGCATGGTCGAAGAAGGCGTTGCCGGTGGCATGCGAGAGCGAATCGAACGCGTCCGCCAGCGGCGTGCCGGCCGACAGCAATGTGCCGAGCGCGCGGCTCCAGCGCGCCGCACACAGCGTCCGCAACAACGGGCCGGCGACCGGCATTTTCAGCGATAGGCGGGCGAACCGGAGACGCGCTGCGTCGGAACGTCGAAGCAGAAACGTCATAGCCGAGCTAGCCGCGAAAATCATGGCGATGGCCGGCACGCTCCATCGCGCCGCGCCGGACGACAATGCCAGCACGAACTGCGTCGGTGCGGGCAGCCGGGCGCCGAAGCCGTCGAAGATCTGTTTGAAGGTCGGCACGACCCACACCAGCAATGCCGCGGTAATGGCCACTGCCAGCGCAAGGATCGCGACCGGATAGGTCAGCGCCGCGCGCACTTTGGCACGCTGCGCGGCAGTGCGTTCGCGGTCATCGGCGATGCGGGCGAGGACGGCCGGCAGCGCCCCGGCCGCTTCGCCGACTTCGACTAGCTGGCAATACAGCGCGTTGAATTGCACGGGGTGGCGCTGCAGCGCCGCTGAAAAACGCAGGCCGCCGGTGATGTCGCGTGCGAGCGTGCTCACGATTCGCGGCATCCCCTGACGGGGCGACGTTTGTGCTTGCGCCAACAGATCCAGGGCGGGCGCGAGCGGCAGGCCGGCGCGCAACAGGCTGGCGAGTTGCCGCGTGAACAGCGTGACCTCCGTGGCACGGGCGCTCGGACGAGGCGCTGGTCCATGCGCCGTGAGTTCGACGACGAACACGTTGTCGCGTTTGAGCACCGCGCGCGCAATGGCGGCATCCGGCGCGATGAGCGCGCCGTTTTTCCGCACGCCGTTGGCGTCGACACCGCGCCATTTGAAGCGCATGTCGGCGGCCGACGACCGATGGAGCGTGGCCGGGTTCATGCGACCTCGGTGGCGGCTAACGCTTCGGCGAGACTGGTGGAGCCGTCGCGCACCCGCGTCAACGCCGCGTCGCGCAAAGTCGCCACCTGTTCGGTTTGCGCAAGCCGCGCAAGCTCGTGCGTGCCCGCGTTCGCCACGATCAGCTCGCGCATCGCATCAGACACAGGCATCACCTGATGAATGCCGACGCGGCCTCGATAGCCGATGCCGTGGCATGCCGGGCATCCGCTCGCGGCATACGGCTGCCATCCGTCGAGCTGAGACTCGGTAAAGCCCGCCGCTCGAAGCGCGGCCCTGGACTGTGGCGCAGGTGTCCGGCATGCGATGCACAGGCGCCGCACCAGCCGCTGCGCAGTCACCATCCGCAGCGCGGCCGCGAGGTTGTACGGCTCGACGCCGATATCGATCAAACGGGCAACGGCCGCCGGGGCGTCGTTCGTATGCAGGGTCGAAAGAACGAGATGGCCGGTTTGCGCCGCTTTGACGGCGACGTCGGCGGTCTCCTCATCGCGGATTTCGCCCACCATGATTACGTCGGGGTCCTGACGGAGAAAGGCTCGCAACGCTACCGCGAAGGTCAGGCCGGCTTTTTCGCGCACGCTGACCTGGTTGATGCCGGCCAACTGTATCTCCGCCGGATCTTCCACCGAACACAGATTGCGCGCCTCGCCGTTCAGCATGTTCAGGAAGCAGTAAAGCGACAAGGTCTTGCCGCTGCCGGTCGGCCCGGTGACGAGCATGAGACCGTGCGGAGCGCGAATCGCGGCATCGACCGTCTCGCGTTGGCGCGGATCGAGGCCGAGCGAGTCGAGTGACAGATTGGCGGGTAACGCGTCGAGCCGCCGCAGCACGAGTTTTTCACCGAATAGCGTAGGCAGCGAGTTGACGCGATAGTCCTCGACCTGCCCCGGCGACGTGGCAATGCGCAGCCGCCCGTCCTGCGGCACCCTGCGCTCGGCGATGTCCATGCGTGCGAGCACCTTGACGCGCGTAATGAACGCGTCGCGCAGATGCGCCGGTGGCGGCGCGATCTCATGCAATACGCCGTCGATTCGCAGGCGCACGCGCCAACCGTGTTCAGCCGGTTCGATGTGAAGGTCCGACGCGTTGCGGCGAGTCGCTTCCTGCAATGTGTCGGTTAATAGCCGGACGGCGGGCGCATTGTCAGGATCGGCGAGACCGGATGCGCTCGCGTCGGCGGCCAATGGATTGGGCTTCGCCTTTGCTGGAAATTGCTGGCGGTGCGCGATGGGGCGCGGCGTTGCTGCCGCAGCTTGAGAAGACGCTTGCATGAAAGACCGGTGATGAGCCGCCTGTAGAACACGACGGCCTTATCTTCCGGGACTGCGGCGGGCGCCGCTATTCAGCCAATCGGCTAATGGCGGACTCATGCATCCGCATGCGATGCTGCGTCTAGCTGCGCAGTGCTTTGCCGGCCTTCGCCCGTGAGGGCGGTTTGAACAGCTTGACGGTGCGGATCGCCTGATCATCGCTGCGCATCACTTCGAGTTTGACCTCGCCGATCTGCACGCACACGTCGCCGTCTGGAATGTCTTCGAGAATTTCGAGGATCAGGCCATTGAGCGTTTTCGGTCCGTCGGTGGGCAGTGCGAGCTGCAGCCAGCGGTTCAGCTCGCGCAGCGGCATGCTGCCCGCTACGATGCATTCGCCGCTCTCGTTCCACCCGCCGCGGGAATTGGCGCTACGCGGAATTGACGTGGTGAACTCACCGATCAATTCTTCGATGATGTCTTCCGGCGTGACGAGGCCTTGCAACTCGCCGTACTCGTTGACGACCAGCGCCGTCCGATGGCGGCTCTCCTGGAAGTACTGCAGTTGCTGGAACACCGGTGTGCCGGTCGGCACGAAATACGGTTCGGCCAGCAACTCGCGCAGCGTCTCGCGCTCCAGCTCCTGGTTGTGTAGCGCGGCCAGAGTCTTGCGCACGTGGAGCACGCCAAGCACCCGGTCAATGTCGCCTTGATAGACGATCAGCTTGTTGTGATAGCAGGTTTCCAGCTGATGCAGGATCTGTTCGAACGGTGCGTCGAAGTCGAGCGCCTCGATGCGGCGGCGCGGGATCATCACGTCGTCCACGGAAATATTTTCGAGGTCGAACAGGTTCAGCAGAATGCTGCGGTGCTTGGTCGGCATAAAGCTGCCGGACTCGAGCACGATGGTGCGCAGTTCTTCGGTGGAGAGACGCTGTTCATGGGCGCCTTTGGTGTTGATGCGCAGCACGCGCAGGATAGCGTTCGCGAACAGATTGACGAACCAGACCAGCGGCTTGGCGACGCGCATCATCGGCGCGATCAACAGGCTGGCCGGTAGCGCAATTTTTTCCGGGAACGTCGCGCCGACGATTTTCGGCGTGATCTCCGCGAACACAATGATCAGGAACGCGACGATGCCGGTCGCGATCGACAGAACGAGGTTGTTGCGGCCGAACGTGTGCAGCGCGATCGAGGTGGTGAGTACCGGAATGATCGTATTGAACAGATTGTTGCCGATCAGCACGACGCTCAGCAGTTGATCGGTGCGCGCGAGCAGGCCCTGAGTGGTTTTCGCACCGAGCGCGTTCTGATTGGCGAGATGTTTCAGGCGATGGCGGTTGAGCGCCATCATCGCCGTTTCGGAAATCGAGAAAAAACTGGAGCAGATAAGCAGCAGAAAGACGGCGCCAATCTGCGCCCATAAGGGAAGTTGTTCCACGCGTCGTGAAGGATAGGGGGAAGGATGGAGAGAATATAGCAGAGGGGGATGGGCGAGCCGTTCCGCTGTTTGGGCCCAAAGGCCAACGGTGCGTTCGTTCCGGGCACCCGGGACCGCAAAAGCCGCGACCCAAAACAAAAAACCGCCGAGCAAGCTGGGCGGTTTTTCTAGCCTTGAACTAACAAGGAAAATCTGGTCGGGGTGAGAGGATTCGAACCTCCGGCCTCTACGTCCCGAACGTAGCGCTCTACCAGGCTAAGCTACACCCCGATTTCTACTGCGGACTCGATTCAGACTAAGCCGGCGTTTCAGTCTCGTTCAAGACTGTCTTGCCGTCGAGTAAGAACATAATTCTAGCAGGCTATCTTTGAAAATGGAATCGGGAAATGAAGAAATTGCTGCTGCGGCTGCCTGAGCTTCCTGTTTCGCGCACTCCAGCGTGTGATCCAGCGCGCCGGAACGCGTGATCGCCTCGAAAATGGTGTCGAAACGGTCTGTGCCCCCGTGCTCGATCGCTTCCCGCGCGAGCGCCGATTGCTCCGGCGTGCCGCGCTCGATCAGATAGATGAGCGGGAGCGTGGGCTTGCCTTCACGCAGGTCGTCGCCGGCGTTTTTGCCCATGGATTCGGCCGTGCCGGTGTAGTCGAGCCAGTCGTCCATGATCTGGAAGGCCGTGCCGATGCGCCGGCCGAATTCCGCCGCGGCCGCCTCGGTTTTCGCGTCCGCGCCGGCCAGCACTGCGCCGAGCTGGGCGGCGGCTTCGAACAGCTTGGCGGTCTTGTAGCGGATCACCTGCATGTAGCGGGCTTCGTCCACGTCGGCGTCGTGCATGTTGAGCAACTGCAGCACTTCGCCTTCGGAGATGATGTTGGTCGCCTCCGACAGAATCTCCATGACGCGCATCTTGCCCACGCCGACCATCATCTGGAACGAGCGCGAGTACAGGAAATCGCCCACCAGCACGCTCGCGGCGTTGCCGAACAGCGCGTTGGCGGTCTGGCGGCCGCGCCGCAGGTCGGATTCGTCGACCACGTCGTCGTGCAGCAGCGTGGCCGTATGGATGAATTCGACGACCGCGGCCAGCTCATGCCGGTGCCCCGTGGTTTCGCCCAGCGCGCCGGCCACCAGCAACAGCAGCGCGGGCCGTAGCCGCTTGCCGCCGGCGCTGATGATGTACTCGGAAATCTGATTGATCAGCATCACGTCGGACGCGAGACGGTGCCGTATGACGCGATTGACCTGCTGCATGTCTTCGGCGATCGGAGCGAGCAGGCTGGCGGCGTTGGAGGAGGGGGTGGCAGTCGACGACATGATGGCTGAATTGGGTAGTGCCGCGAATTATAAGGCGAAGGCGGCAGTTCCGGGTCGCAGGCTGTGGCGCGGCGTATCCGCGGCTGCTGCCGGCCCGCCCGCCGGGGCGGTTTGACAGCTGCCCGGCCTTGCGCGCGGCGGTCCGCAATGAGTTTTGACCGAGAAGCTAACTCTATGTATAATCACGGGTTTCCGCGCGCGGTGCGTGGGAAAAATGAACACAGAGTGAGGTTCTCAATGTACGCGGTCATAAAAACCGGTGGCAAGCAGTATAAAGTTGCCGTCGGCGAAAAACTTAAAGTAGAACAGATACCGGCAGACATTGACGCTGAAATCACGCTCGACCAGGTTCTCGCAGTGGGCGAAGGCGAATCGATTAAGTTCGGTACGCCGCTGGTCAGTGGGGCTTCCGTCAAGGCTACCGTCGTGTCGCAAGGTCGTCACGCAAAAGTGACCATCTTCAAGATGCGTCGCCGGAAGCACTACCAGAAGCATGGCGGCCACCGCCAGAACTATACCGAACTGCGCATCGACGCGATCAACGCGTAAGCGCACCGGTTAAGGAGCAAATCAAATGGCACACAAAAAGGCAGGCGGATCATCCCGCAACGGCCGCGACTCTGAATCGAAGCGTCTCGGCGTGAAGGTTTACGGCGGCCAGGCTATCAACGCCGGCGGCATCATCGTGCGTCAACGCGGCACGCGTATGCACCCGGGCGAAAACGTCGGTATCGGCAAGGATCACACCTTGTTCGCGCTGACGGACGGCCACGTCAATTTCTCGACGAAGGGCGCAGCGAAGAAGCACATGGTCAACGTCGTCCCGGCAGCAGTCTGAGTTTACTCAGGCACGGGCTTCAGGACCGGAAAAAGGCCCCGCGAAGTTCGCGGGGC
>DASVNP010000180.1:0-14751 GCA_036383775.1 Paraburkholderia sp.
TCGCTCACCGGTTTGCCTTCCAGAAAATCATCGATAGCGTCGTATGGGATCCCGTACGCGTCTTCATCGGGCCGTTGCGGACGCAACATTTCGAGGTCGGCGGTCGGCACCTTGTGTGCCAGCGTTTCGGGTGCGCCCAAGGCCTTCGCCACCGCGCGCACGCGGCGCTTGTTGAGCCCGGCGAGCGGCAGCACGTCGGCGCCGCCGTCGCCGAATTTGGTGAAGAAGCCCATCACCGACTCGGCCGCGTGGTCCGTGCCGATCACCACGCCGGCTCGCGCGCCGGCGAGCGCATACTGCGCAATCATGCGTTGCCGCGCCTTGATATTGCCGTGCACGAAATCCCGTTGCGATTCGTCGTTGTATAGCACGCCGCTGTGATCCAGCGCGGCAAGCATGGCGTCGGCGGCGGATTTGATATCGATAGCGAGATTTTCGTCCGCGCGAATAAAGCGCAGTGCCTCCTGTGCGTCGGCTTCGTCTTTCTGCACGCCGTAAGGCAGCCGTACTGCCACGAAATGCGCGTCGTAATGTTCAGCGCGCAGCCGTTCCACGGCGAGTTGCGCGATGCGCCCGGCCGTCGTCGAGTCGACGCCGCCGCTAATACCGAGCACATACGTTTTCAATCCGCTGCTGCGCAAATACTTTGCAAGAAAATTGATCCGGCGCTCGATTTCATACTGGGCGTCGAATTCGGCGCTGATGTGCATTTCTTCGGAGATGCTTGTCTGGCGCGCGACCGGGTTGTGTTGCGTCATGATTCTTTTTAGCTCCTCGCGTTTGCGCGACGATCAAACGATTAACACTCGTGCGGGGCTGGCGTAGAAGCGGCCCCGCGCCCTGCAGATGACAGGCAGTTTCAGCCAGTGCGTTGCAACGCATTTGTCCCGGCATTTACCGCTGCTTATTGTCTTCAATTCACTCTTTCGATGCTTTTAATCTGCCGCGCTAAGCGGCAAACGGGTACGTTGATTAGCGACATGGTTAAATCGCCGGATCATCATCGACAGATCGCAATGTGCTTAGTAACATCCTCGTTCCGAGCGCCGCATGAGCGTGCGAGCAGTCAATAATAATCAGGTTTGCTCCATTACGCGATGAACTACCCCAATCGGCCTGGCCGGCCTGGACTGGACCGCCTGACGTTCGCCTCGGTGGATCGCCGGTGCGAAGTGGCGTTGATGCCGTATTCAATCCCCGTGCCGTGCGTCACGCCCGCATGGCACGTTCTCCGCCGCCTCACGCGCGCGTTGGGCACGGCTTTCTGGGTGTTCTCCTGCGGGGCGGCGATCGCGGCACCGGCGCCCGGACCGGCCTCGGCACCGCGGCCGGCGTTAGCGCCGAGACCGGCAAGTCGTGCCGTGCCGGCCATCGATGCGTCGACGGTCGCCGCGCCCGATGCCGCCGGCGTGGTTGATCCGCGTCGCGCGCTCCTGTTGCGTGCTGTGTTCGCGCAACACGTCACGCGCAAGCTGATCGTGCCGGCAGCCGAGCAGCGCGCCTACGCGGACCGGCTGCAAGCGGTGCTTGGCGCCAACACGCTGGGGGATCTGTCGGGCGAGTACGTCGTCCTGGTCGACCGCAATGCCAACGTGCAGGCACTGTTCATCTATTTCCGCGCCACGCCGGCCGACACCTGGCAGATGATCGGCGCGGCACCGGTTTCGACCGGGCGGCCGGGCGAGTACGACCACTTTATTACGCCGCTCGGCGTGTTCGAGCACACGCCCGCGAACATGGATTTCCGCTCCGAGGGCACGGAGAACGAAAACCATATCCGCGGCTACGGCAAGCGCGACATGCGGATCTTCGATCTCGGGTGGACGCAGGGCGAGCGGGGCTGGGGCAAGGGCGGCATGTCGCAGATGCGCTTCCAGATGCACGCCACCGACCCCGACCGGCTCGAACCGCTCCTAGGCATTCGTCATTCGAAGGGCTGCGTGCGGATTCCGGCGTCGCTCAACGCGTTTCTCGATCACTACGGCATTCTCGACGCAGAATATGCAGCGCTCGTCGAGTCGGGCAGATCGCTGTGGGTATTGAAAAGCGACCGCCAGGTGACACCGTGGGCCGGGCGTTACATCGTCGTGGTGGATTCGGAGCGCAAGAGCCGTCGAGCGTGGGCGCCTGCGCCGGGCAGCAAGGCGCGCGCCAAAGTGCCGGCCGGCGCGGACACGGCGGATTGATGCGCTGCAGCTTCGCGCGCTGTTTCCCGGTTATTGCGCGCGTCACGAGCGCGCCAGCAGCACACCCACCAGCGCGAGGGCGAAACCGGCAATCTGCACCGGCAGCAGCGTTTCGCCGAAGCCGAGATAGCCTTCGAGCGCGGCGAGCGGTGGAGCGAGAAACAGCAGTGCGGTGGCGCGCGCCGCGTCGCCACGCCGGACCATCCACACCAGCAAGGTGACGCTCACGCCGGAGAGCATCACGATCCCCCACGCGAGCGAGGCCCACAACGTGGTCGAGGCAATCCAGCGATGCTCGCCGAGCGCCAGTGCAAGCACGGCTGCGACGAGCGCCGCGCCGAAATTCTGGATCGCGCTCGCGCTGCGAATATCGGCTTGCGCCAGCGACGTCTTCTGAAACAGCGTGCCGGCCGTAATCGCGCCGACCGCGACAACCGAGATCAGCACGACCAGCCACGCCGGCGCGGTGCCATGCGGTGCCGGCGGCGTGGCCGATGCCAGCTTCGGTTGAAGCACCAGCACGACACCGGCGAGGCCGAGCGCCATGCCGTACCAGCCACGCCGCGAGAGCCGCTCGCCGAAGAGCGGCGCCGCGACCGCGGCGGTGGCCAGTGGCTGGAGAGCGCCGAGCAACGCCATCACGCCCGCGCTCAAGCCTTGCGCGACCGCCCAGTAGCCGGCGCCGAGATAGACGCCTTGCAGCAGCGCGCCCGTCATCAGATGTTTGCCGACGTCGCGGCCGCGCGGCCACGCGGCGCGCGTGGCGAGCGCAACCAGTGCGAATATCGACGCGGTGCCGCCAAAGCGTGCGAGCAGGAAAAGATTGGGATCGGCGTACGGCGTAATCGCGCGCGCAACCACGAAACCGGTCGACCACAACACGACGAAGACGGCGGCGATCAGGGAGGCGAACATCGGCGAGGGCGGCGTGAAAAAACCGCTATCTTGCCGGGATGCGGGAAGCGCGTCTTGTTCCAGGCTGCACTCAGCGGGATCACTGCATCAGCAGCACGGTCCCCACGCCGATCACTCCCCCGCACACCGCACATGCCCACAGCAGGACGCGCGTGCGCCGGTATTCGCGGGCGACGGCTGCCAGCAGCTGCGCATTCTGTTGCGGGCTGCGCGCGCGATCGTGCTCGTGCTGCAGATAGCGCACCGCCAGTTGCGGCAGGCGCGGCAGCATGTGCGCGAGATGGGGCAACTCGCGCGAAAGGCGCTTGAGCCAGCCGCGGTGATCGAGATCGCGCCGAGCGATTTCGGCGAGCACGCCGCGCGTGATATTCCACGTATCGACACCGGGATGCAGTGCGCGCGCCAGCATTTCCGCCTGATGGAACGAGCGTTGCGCGTTGGCGAGCCGCCCGGACACGGCACCGTCGAATGGATGCACCGCGTGCAGCAGCTGCTGGAACAGCGAGCCCGCCGAGCGATCTTCCGGGTTGGCCGCGAAATGCGCTTCGGCGCGCGTGCGCAACTCGGCTTCGAGCATCTCCGCGCGCGTGTCGTGCGGCACGTGTCCCGCATCCCGATGCATTTCGGCGAGCCGCCCGTAATCCTGATCGAAGAGCGCGGTCGCGCCGTGCACGAAGAACTCGCGCTCGCCGGTCGACAGACTCGACATGACCGAGAACTCCGCCAGCACGAGCCGCCCCAGCGTGTCCGGCTCGATGCTGACGCGCACGCGGCGCGCGTCGAGCGTGGCGTGAAAGAAGCCGTGCTCGAAGGCCTGTTCGGTGACCACTTCGACAATATGCGTGGCGAGCGGCGCGAGCTTGATGTGATGCGCGTGCAGGCCGGGCAAGTCGCTGGCCGGCAAGGTGCTGATGCGCTGCATCGTCAGCGTGTGGGTGGTGCAGAGATCCCAGATCACGTTGGGCACGATGATGCGCGCGTCGCCGTCGAAGTGATGGCCGGTCTGACTCAGATTGGCGGCTTCCGCGCGCAGGTCGAAGCGGCGCAGGATCTCGTCGGTGAAGGTTTGCGCCAGCGCGCGCAATTGCAGGCGGCGCGCGCTGCCGGAGAACTTCTCCATCCAGCGGGCGACCCAGAGCAGGAGCGCGAGTTCGTCGCCGATCTGCTGCACCTGCTCGGCGCGCACCAGTTTGATCGCCACCTCGCTATGGCCGTTGACGGGCGCGAGCAGCCGCGCGAAATGCGTCTGTTCGGCAAAGCCGACGCGCACCGGCACCAGATCTACCGCGCTGAACAGCGTCGCGAGCGGGCGGCCGAAGGCGCGCGCCAAAGCCTGTTCGGACTCGTGTGGCGGCAGCGGAGCTTCCATGTGATCGATCGCCTCGATGGCGTCGTGCACGGTGCCGGTGGCGAGCTCGGGCCGTTCGGCGAGCGTTTCGGCGAAGCGGCTCGCGAGCGGCCCAAGCGCCGGCAACACGCCGTTCAGGCTGCTGCCGCTTTGACTTGCCACGTGAAGGCGGCCGATCAGGTCGATCATCCAGTGCAGTTTGTGCTCGCGCGGGGCGGCAAGCCAGATCAGGCGCGCGCCGTAGCGCAGTGCGTGAAACAGCAGCAGTAGACGGCGAAACAGTGGCGGCATTGGCGGTTCGTTTGACGGGCCGCGCGGTTTCGATAAGCATCGACAGGTATCGACGGACTTGCGCGCACGGCCAAGGCGTCAGGTTAGCAGGTAAGTTCGCAGGTGAGTGAGTAGGTGAATGAGCAGGTGAGCGTGTTCAGAGGAGCATCTGTACGCCTTGCGTAATACAATACGGCGGCCGTCTCCACCCTTCGCGAAACCCAAGCGTGCCGGCTTCCGGCCTTCCACAGATGCTCGCAGAACAACGTCACCAATACATTCTGGCGCAAGTCGCCAAAACCGGCGCGCTCTCGGTCGCGGAGCTGGTGCGTGAACTGAACGTGTCGCGCGAGACCATTCGCCGCGATCTGAATGCGCTGGCCGGGCGAGGCCTGCTGGTCACCACGCACGGCGGCGCGTTGTCGAGCGACCGGCGCGAGCCTGACCTCGAGACTCGCGAAGCCGCCAACGCCGGCGCGAAGCGCGCCATCGGCGAGCGCGCGGCGGAGTTCGTGCCGGACGGCGCGTCGCTGATCATCGACTCGGGCAGCACCACGCAAGCCGTGGCGCGGGCGCTGCTCGACCGGCACCGGCTGTCGGTGTACACAAACGACTGGCGTATCGCGCTGCTGCTCGGCCGCCGCAACGACAACCGCGTCACGCTGCTGGGTGGTGAATTGTCAGATAACGAAGACGCGACCTTCGGGCTCGACACGGTGCAGCAACTCACGCAATACCACGCGGATTTCGCTTTCATCGGCGCGGGCGGGATTTCACCGGACGGCTTTGTGACCGACTACACCCGCATGGCCGCCGAAGTGCGCAGCCGCATGATCGCCGCCGCCGACGCGGTGGTGATCGTCGCCGACCACTCCAAGTTCGGCCGCGTGACGCCGGTGCGGATCAACGGTATCGAGACCGTACGCTATCTGGTGACCGAGCTGGCCCCCGAGCGGGCGCTCGGCAAGGCGATCACGGCACACGGTCTGGAAATCGTGATCGCCTGAGCGCAATGCGGCCAACGCATCGACGCGCCGGCACTCCGGCGCTTGCCCTCGCACTGACATCTCGCGGCGATATTGTCGGGTAGACCCGAGCCCACGAGGTTCGGGCCGATTCCCCGTCATCCGCCGGCTTCTGTCCTCTTCTGAACCTTCGCCATCCAAACCCGCACCCAGTAGACTGGCTTGGACATTATTGGCGAATTGTGTCATTTTTTGCTTTTATGCAGAATCGTCATGGCGTTGTCATGGAAACCTGTGATCCTTGCCGTGCCCGATCAGGCATGGCTGGCAGCGCAAATGTCGTAGACGGGCTGTAAGTCAGGCAGGAGAAGAAGCAGTAAAGTTGTCGGCAATCTGCAATCCGCGCGACAACATGCAGCGGGCAACACGCAAGAGGCGCGGCGCTACCGCCGTCCAATCACAACAGGTATCGGGATATCCCGACCGTCTGGTTTTTTGCCTTTCGGAGAGAGCGACATGACAAAGACGAATTCCCTTCACGCCACGGCCGGCCTCGCACGCAAACTGTTGCCGGCGCTGGTTGCCGCCGCGGCATTTGGCGGCGCTGCGATGCAGGCCCATGCGGCCGACGCAGTGGTGCTGTACACCGCCGACGGCCTCGAAAACCTCTATAAGGACGTGTTGCCGGCCTTCGAGAAGCAGGAAGGCGTGAAGGTCAATATCGTCACGGCGGGTAGCGGCGAAGTGGTGAACCGCGCAACGATTGAAAAGGATCAGCCGAAGGCCGACGTGATCGTCACGCTGCCGCCGTTCATCCAGCAGGCCGATCAGAGCGGCCTGCTGCAGGCTTACCAGAGCGCCAACTACAAGAACGTGCCGGCGATCGCCAAGGCGCCGAACGGCGCGTGGGCGACCTTCGTGAACAACTACTTCTCGTTCGCGATCAACCCGGAAGTCACCAAGACCCAGCCGAAGACGTTCGCCGATCTGCTGCATCCGGACTTCAGCGGCAAGATCGCTTACTCGAACCCGGCTACGGCGGGCGACGGCATGGCCGTGATCATCCTGACCTCGTCGCTGATGGGCGAAGACAAGGCATTTGACTATCTGAAGAAGCTCGAACAGAGCGCCAAGTTCCACACCAAGGGCACGGGCTACCTCGACGTGCTGCTCTCGCGTAACGAAATCGCCGTCGCCAACGGCGACCTGCAGATGGATCTGGACGACGCGGCCAACGGCGGCCTGTCGCTCAAGCCGGTGTTCCTCGCGGCAGCGCCTGGCGGCCAGCCGACCACGTTCCAGCTGCCGTACGCGATTGGCCTGATCAAGAACGGTCCGAACCAGGCTGAAGGCAAGAAGCTGATCGACTATCTGATGTCGACGGAAGTGCAGGCGAAGGTGCCGGACATCTTCGGCATTCCGGGCCGCACCGACGTGCCGCTCGCCGGCAAGAACGGCGAAGCAGTCAAGCAGGCTATCGCGGGCGTGAAGCTGATTCCGGTTGACTGGAACCAGGTGATGGCGAAGAAGGCTGACTGGACCGCGCGCTGGAAGAACGACGTGATCGGTTCGTCGGGCAAGCAGATCGAAGTGGTCAAGCCGAAGTAAATCGCCGTTCGCTGCTCAGGCAGTGCTAATGCAGTGCTAATGCAGTGCTAATGCAGCGCTAATGCAGCGTTAAGGCAGTGGAATCAGGCGGTGCTTCGGAGTGTTCCGAGGCGCCGCGTCAGCATGATTTTTGTTGGAGGATGAACCCGGTGAATACGGCCAGTCTTGCTCACCCAGGCGCGCTCGGCGCCTCGCCAGGCGCGCTCGATGCCGCGCGTTCGAACACGCCGGGCGGCGTGCAGATCGACAATCTGACGGTGCGTTTCGGTTCGCGCACCGTGCTCGACGATCTGTCGTTGACCATCCAGCGCGGCGAATTTCTCACCGTGCTTGGCCGCAGCGGTTGCGGCAAGACCACGCTGCTGCGCTTTATCGCCGGGTTTATCGAAGCCGACGGCTTGTCGGGCACGCTGACCGTAGCCGGTCACGATCTCACGCACGTGCCGCCGCACAAGCGCAATCTCGGCCTGCTGTTCCAGAGCTATGCGCTGTTCCCGCATCTGTCGGTGTTCGAAAACGTGGCCTTCGGGCTGCGTGCGCGCCGCACACCGTCCAAGGACGTCGCGCGGCGCGTGGCCGACGCGTTGAAGCTCGTGCAACTGGGTGACGCCGGGCACGTGATGCCCGCGCAGCTCTCGGGCGGCATGCAGCAGCGCGTGGCGCTCGCGCGTGCGCTCGTGATCGAGCCCGACGTGCTGCTGCTCGACGAACCGCTCTCCGCGCTCGACGCCAATCTGCGCGCGTCGGTGCGCTCCGAACTGAAGGCGTTGCATGAGCGCCTGCCGAATCTGACGATCGTCTGCGTGACGCACGATCAGGACGACGCACTCGTGCTGTCCGACCGCACGCTGCTGATGCGTGAAGGCCACATTGCGCAACTCGGCACGCCGCAACAGTTGTACGACACACCGGCCGACGGCTTTGTTGCGCGCTATCTGGGAGCGGCCAATCTTCTGCCGCCGCAGGTCGCCTTCAGCATGACCGACGCGCGCTACAACGAGCGCGAGCGGGTGGCGTGTTTGCGTCCCGAGGCGCTGCGCATCGTGCCGCTCGGCGAAGGGCAGTTGCACGGCGCGATTGCGTCGGTCGAATGGTATGGCGCGGTGTTGTCGGTATCGGTTGTGCTGGACGCGATGCCCAACGAACCCGTGCTGGTCCATATGCAGCGCGGCCACGGCATGATGCCGGAGAAGGGCGCGCGCGTTTCCCTGCATTACGAGGCAGACGATGTCGTCCTTATCAACCCCTGATACACCCAATCCGCTCGGCACGGCGGACGCCGACGCACGCCGTAGGGCCAGCGCGGCCGCTCACACCGCCTCGGTGAAGCGCCGCGAACGCGCGGCGCAATGGCATCTTCTGTTCCTTGCTGTAGTCGTGCTCGGACCGCTCGTCATCTATCCGCTCGTGCGCCTCGTGCTGCTGAGTCTGACCGGTCCGCACGGTTTGAGCGTGCAGGCCTATTCGGCGTTCTTCGGCAATCCGGAAACGAGCGGCGTGATCGGCACGACGTTGTGGATCCTGTTCGCGAGCGCCGGGCTTGCGTCGCTGCTCGGCATCGCGCTGGCTTCGCTGCTGTTTTTCAAGCCGTTTCCCGGCGCGCGGCTGGTCACGCGGTTCCTCGAATTGTTCGTCGCGTTCCCGTCGTTTCTGGTGGCGTTCACGCTGATCTTTCTGTATGGCTCGCAAGGCTCCGTCAGCATTGGCTTGCAGAAGCTCTTTCATCTGCAGGCGCCGCCGCTCGATTTCCTGTTCGGCGTAGGCGGCGTGATTCTCGCGGAAGTGGTGTTCTACGCGCCGTTCGTCGTGCGTCCCACACTGGCGTCGTTCGCCACGCTCGACATGCGTCTGATCGAAGCCGCCCGCAGTCTCGGTGCGAATGGCTGGATGGTCGCGTTCAAGGTGATCCTGCCGCTCGCGTGGCCGGGCATCGCCGCGGGCACGATCCTGTGCTTTCTGCTGACCCTCAACGAGTTCGGCATTCTGCTCGTGCTCGGCAGCGCGCATCTGATCACGCTGCCGGTGGCGATCTACAGTTCCGCCACCGTCGACCTCGATCTGCCGACCGCCGCCGCCGGCGCGGTTGTGATGCTGATCATGTCTTTGTCGCTGTACGCGTTGTACCGCCAGGTCAACCGTCGCAAGGTGAAAGGAGCGGGCCATGGCCGTTGAACTCGACCCGACCGTTTTGCCGGTCATGCATAAGAAAGCGCGGCCGGTGCGCCGCGGTTTGGTGGCGCGCATGCTCGGCAGCCTGTTTCTCAGCTTTGCCGCGTTGCTGTGCTTCTGGCTGTTCGTGTTGCCGGTGCTGGTGGTTGCGCTGTCGAGCGTGGCAGCGCACTGGTCCGGCACGATCCTGCCCGAAGGCTTCAGCATGCGCTGGTTCGAGCGTCTCGGCTCGAGCGACTTCGACGCGCTTCGGACCAGTCTCGAGATCGGCATGGGCGTTGCGGTGCTCGGCACGATTCTCGGGCTGTGGCTCGCGCTCGCGCTCGAAGGGCGTGACCGCCGCGGTCTTGGCGCTGTCGTCGACACGATCGCGATGATGCCCAACGGCGTGCCGAGCGTGGTGCTCGGGCTCGCGGTGCTGATCGCGTATCACAAGCGTCCGATCGATCTGTCGAGCTCCGCGGCGATCGTGGTGTTCGTGCAACTCGCGCTGGTGCTGCCGTTCTGCTACCGCTGCGCGGCGGCAGCGCTGCGCCCGGAACTGACGATCCTGCGCGAGGCGGCGGCGAGTCTCGGCGCGCCACCGTCGATGGTGTTACGCCGCGTCGTGTTGCCGCAACTGGTGCCTGCAATACGCGCCAGCCTCGCGCTCGGATTCGCGCTGTCGCTCGGCGAACTCGGCGCCACGCTCACCGTCTATCCGCCGGGTTTCGCGACGGTGCCGATCGTGGTCGTCGGCCAGGTGGAGCGCGGCTATTACCTGCCGGCCTCCGCGCTGTCGCTGATCCTGCTGCTGGTCTCGCTGGTGGCGCTGCTGCTGATCGCGGCGCGCGTTCCGGGCCGCCGGGCGGACTGACGGGCAACTTCTGAGGCGTGAGCATGCGTGTCATGGCGGTGCGCTTGCTCATATCGATGTGGCGAAATTTGTCAAAATGACCGAAAATATGCAAACTGCTTCTGTCGATCCGATTGAGGTTGTGCGCAGACATTCGTTGACGGCGCTGGTCCGCGACGAAATCGAACGGCATATCACCGAAGGTGCACTTGCGCCCGGGGACAAGCTCAACGAAGCCGACTGGGCCACGCGTCTGCAGGTGTCGCGCGGGCCGGTGCGCGAGGCGTTTCGCGCGCTGGAACAGGCGGGTCTCGTGCGTACCGAGAAAAACCGCGGCGTGTTCGTGCGCACGGTGTCGCTCGCGGAAGCTGATGAGATTTACGCGGTGCGCGCGGTGCTCGAAGAGGCAGCGTGCCGGATGCTGGCGGCGAGTATCGACGCGCCCAAGCTCGCGGTGCTGCGCGAATGGCTCGACGCCATGCGCGCGGCGCTCGACGCTCAGGATCACGATGCCTATACGCGCGCCAACGTGTCGTTTCACGACGCGATCGTGGCGGGCTCGGGCAATCTGAAGCTGTATGAGACGTATCGAAGGCTGGTGAGCGAGTTGAGCCTGTTCCGGCGGGCCGCGCTGGTGGTGCACGCCGACGCCATGGAGCGCTCGCTGGCCGAGCATCGCGCGATCCTGACGGCGCTGGCTTCGCGCGATGCCGAGCACGCCGCGGCGCTGATGCATGCGCACGTGAATGGCGGCTTGCAGCGCGCCCATGCGGCGTGTGAAACGGCGGGGCCGCTGGGCGTGGTGCAGGTGATGCCGGCATCGAACGATTGATTCAAACGATTGAGATAGTTGCAACGAACTGACTACAACACGCGTGCCTGGCACGCATGGAAGGCAAGCATGGCAAACACGAGCGAACGTATCATCGAAGTCAACGGCCGCAGCTACCGGCTACCCGCGCAACCGACGGTGGTGGTGTGCGTCGACGGCTGCGAATTCGATTATCTCGAAGCCGCGGTCGCGGCCGGCGTCGCGCCGTTCCTCGGCAAGATGCTCAAGGGCGGCGGCGCGTTCAAGGCTGACTGCGTGATTCCGTCGTTCACCAATCCGAACAACCTGTCGATCGTGACCGGCGTGCCGCCTTCGGTGCACGGCATCTGCGGCAATTACTTCTGGGACCCGCAGGCTAACGGCGGCGAAGGTGCGGAAGTGATGATGAACGACCCCGCCTATTTGCGCGCCGGCACTTTGCTGGCCGCCGCCGCTGAAGCGGGCGCCGCGGTGGCCGTGGTCACCGCGAAAGACAAGTTGCGCCGCCTGCTCGGCTGGCAGCTGAAGGGCATCTGCTTCTCCGCGGAAAAAGCCGACACGGTGACGCTCGCAGAAAACGGCATTGGCGAAGTGCTCGACCTGGTCGGCATGCCGGTGCCCGATGTTTATAGCGCGGGGCTGTCCGAATTCGTGTTCGCCGCCGGCGTGCGCCTCGCGCAAACCCGCCAGCTCGACCTGATGTATCTGTCGACGACCGATTACATCCAGCACAAGTGGGCGCCGGGCACCGAAGGCGCGAACGCCTTCTACGCGATGATGGATGGCTACCTCGCGAAGCTCGACGCGCTCGGCTGGGTTATCGGCCTGACCGCCGACCACGGCATGAATGCGAAGCATGATACGGAGACCGGCGAGCCGAATGTGATCTATCTGCAGGACGTGCTCGACGACTGGCTCGGCGCGAAGAAAGCGCGCGTGATTCTGCCGATCACGGATCCTTACGTGGTGCATCACGGCGCGCTGGGTTCGTTCGCGACGGTTTATCTGCCGAGCGATGTCAGCGTCGCGCAGGTGATCGAACGGATCGGTGGGTTGCAGGGTATCGAACTCGTGCTCGACAACCGCGCGGCGTGCGAGCGGTTCGAACTGCCCGAAGACCGCGTCGGCGATATTGTGGTGGTCAGCACGAAGCATGTCGTGCTCGGCACGCGCCGCGCCGATCATGACCTGTCCGGGCTGACTGTGCCGTTGCGTTCGCACGGTGGCATTTCCGAGCAGGAAGTGCCGCTGCTGCTGAACCGCCGTGTCGAGGCACTGCCGGCCGCGGGCGAGGGTAAGCGGCTGCGCAACTTCGATATCTTCGACGTCGCTCTGAATCGCGTGTCGGCATCATGAACACCACGCTGCGGGACCATCCGGCTTTCCGGGCGGAAGCGCTGCGACTCAAAGGCGAGCGCGCGACGCGCTCGCGCACGCTCGACGTGTTCGATCCTTATACGGGCGCGCGCGTCGGCACGGTCCCGCTGGCGAGCCTCGACGATGTGCGCGCGGCGTTCGAGTACGCCGCGGCCTATCAGTCGAAACTCACACGTTACGAGCGCTCGCAGATTCTCGAACGCGGGGCGGCGTTGCTGCGTGAGCGGACCGAAGAGGCGTCGGATCTGATTTCGCTCGAGTCCGGTTTGTCGAAGCAGGACTCGCGTTATGAAATCGGCCGCGTGGCCGATGTCTTCAAGTTTGCCTCGATCGAAGCGTTGCGTGACGACGGCCAAAGCTTCTCCTGTGATCTGACGCCGCATGGCAAGAAGCGGCGCGTGTTTTCGCAGCGCGAGCCACTGGCCGGGGTGATCGTGGCGATTACGCCGTTCAATCACCCGATGAACCAGGTTGCGCATAAGGTGGCGCCGGCGATCGCGACGAACAATCGGATCGTGCTCAAGCCGTCGGAAAAGGTGCCGCTGTCGGCGCTTTATCTCGCCGACATCCTGTACGAAGCCGGTTTGCCCGCGCCGATGCTGCAGGTGCTGACCGGCGATCCGCGCGAAATCGCCGATGAGCTGATCACGCATCCGCTGGTGGAGCTCGTCACGTTTACGGGCGGTGTGGCGATCGGCAAATATATTGCGGCCAAAGCGGCGTACCGGCGTGTGGTGCTGGAACTGGGCGGCAACGATCCGCTGATCGTGCTCGACGACGCCGACCTCGAACGCGCGGCAACGCTTGCCGTGCAGGGTTCATACAAGAACTCCGGGCAGCGCTGCACCGCGGTCAAGCGCATGCTGGTGCAAAAGAGCGTTGCCGCGGATTTCACGGATCTGGTCGTCGAGAAGACGCGGGCCTGGTCGTTCGGCGATCCGTTCGATGCATCCAATCAGATGGGCACTGTGATCGACGCCGCGGCGGCGCAGCTGTTCGAAGCGCGCGTGAACGAGGCGGTGGCGAACGGCGCGCGTCTGCGGATCGGCAATCAGCGCAACGGCGCGCTGTATTCGCCGACGGTGCTGGACGGTGTCGATCCGTCGATGACGCTGGTGCGCGAGGAAACCTTCGGCCCTGTGTCACCGATCATTACCTTCGACACGCTCGACGACGCGATCCGTATTAGCAACGGCACGGCGTTCGGGTTGTCGTCGGGTGTATGCACGAATCGCCAGGATGCGATCACGCGCTTTATCAACGAGCTGCGCGTGGGGACGGTCAACGTGTGGGAGGTGCCGGGCTACCGGATCGAGTTGACGCCGTTCGGCGGCATCAAGGACTCCGGGCTTGGTTATAAGGAAGGTGTTCAGGAGGCCATGAAGAGCTTCACCAATCTGAAGACTTTTTCGTTACCTTGGGAGTAAGAGCGTGGCATTGAGTCTGAACGACATTCGTGCGTTGTTTGAGCAATATGGTGGTCTGGCATATAGCGGCGAGCCGGTGACGCAGCTCCAACATGCTTTGCAGAGCGGCGCCCTGGCGGAAGAGGCGGGTGCCGGCGACGAGCTGGTCGCCGCGGCGTTTCTGCACGATCTCGGGCATCTGCTCAATCTGCAAGGCGAGACGCCGACGGAGCGGGGCATCGACGATCTTCATCAGTATTTCGCGCTGCCTTTCTTGCGGCCGATCTTGTCGAACGCGGTGCTGGAGCCGATCCGTATGCACGTCGACGCCAAGCGCTGCCTGTGCGCAATCGACGCCACGTACTTTGGCCAGCTTTCCGCCGATTCGGTGCGGAGTCTGGAGCTGCAAGGCGGCATCTTCAGCAGGGAGGAGGCTGAGGCGTTCCTGCAGAAGCCCTACGCGGAAGACGCATTGCGTCTGCGTAAATGGGACGATCGGGCTAAAGACGCGAACCGGGTGACGCCGAATATCGATCACTATCTGAGTGTGGTCGAGCGAGCGATGCTTAAGCACGCAGCTGCTTCTTCTGTTTCAGCTTCCGTTTGAGACCGGGCTGCGCAGGCGCTTTTTGCGCCTGCGGGTCTTCTGATTTTGTTGTCTTCTTCGCGCCGTTTCTGGCGCAATCCATGCAGGTCAAAATAACGCTTGCAAGGCGTCCTCTGGCTCGCTAGAATCTCGCTCTTTCGTGCTCCGGACAACGGGGCGCGGGAGGCGGGAGAGCCAGCAGTGGCAAGGCTTTCGGCGCGGTGGGCAGGTTTGAAAAGCAGTAAAAAACCTGTTGACGGCGTAACGAAAGTTCT
>DASVNP010000181.1:0-1631 GCA_036383775.1 Paraburkholderia sp.
CGTGCCGTCGGATTCGCTCGTGACGTCGAACTGACGGAGGCTTGAAGTGGCTTGAGAAGGCTTGATTAAGCGCCCGGCAGCACACAAGCTGCCGGGCGCTTGGTCATAGCCGTAAGCCATCGGCTTGCGCAGCGCACCTCGGCGCATTCCTCGCGCATAGTTTGAACCACCCTCCGTTTTGTGCGATGCTAGCCGCGCCCCGGCAATCACGAGAAGAACACGGGCGCGAGGCAGACCAATCCTGTTGTCCATTCCTCAGGAGGAGACATGATTGTGTCATCGCAATTGCGCCGCATCGGCCTCGCCCCCCGTCTGTCATTCGCCCCGCCGCTGGGCGCTGCCAGCTTAAGAAAAGCAGGCGCCGTTTCCAGCTTCGTTTTCCTCACCAGTCTCAGCGGCGTGTGTCACGCCGACACCCAGGTCGGCGGCACGCTTCCCCCCGCTCCCGACAAGCTATACGGCGATCTTTTCGTCGCCGTGCAAACCGCGCAGATCTATCCGGATCAGAAGACTTTCGTCGACGCAACGCCGAACGCCGATCCTGCCGCGATCGTGCAACTGTACGAACAGCAGAAGAACAATCCCGGTTTTTCGCTGGCGAACTTCGTCAACCAGTACTTCACGCCGCCGAGTGAACCCGTCATCACGCCGCCCGCGAATCAGACGCTGCGCGAGCACATCAGCTGGCTGTGGCCTGCCCTCACCCGCACTACGACGAGCGCGCCGGCAAACAGTTCACTGATCCCGTTACCGAAACCATACGTGGTGCCTGGCGGCCGCTTCCGCGAGGGCTACTACTGGGACACGTACTTCACGATGCTGGGCTTGCAGGAGTCGGGGCATGAAGATCTCGTCGACAACATGCTCGACAACTTCGCTTCTGAGATCGATACGTTCGGCCATATCCCGAACGGCAATCGGACCTACTATCTCGACCGTTCCCAGCCGCCGTTCTTCTCGTACATGGTGGCACTCGCGGCGAAAGTCGAAGGCCGCAGCGTCTATCAGAAGTATTTGCCTGCTCTGCGCAAGGAGTACGCGTACTGGATGCAAGGAGAAAGCTCGACGCAGCCGGGCCAGGCAACCCGCAATGTCGTCGTGATGCCGGATCGCACGGTGCTCAACCGCTACTGGGATGAACTCGATACGCCGCGTGACGAATCCTATCTGGAGGACATTCAGACTGCCCAGCAGGCAACGGGCCGCAATCCGAATGACGTCTACCGCGAATTGCGGGCGACCGCCGAGAGCGGCTGGGATTTCAGCTCCCGCTGGTTCGGCGACAACATGACGCTCGCGACGGTGCGGACCACCTCGATCATCCCGGTCGATCTGAACAGCCTCATGTTCCACCTTGAAATCACCATTGCGAAAGGCTGCGGCGAGACGCGCGATTTCCGTTGTGTCGGCGAGTTCGCTGAGCGCGCCGCCAAACGGGCGCTCGGCATCAACCGGTACTTGTGGAACGCCAAGGGCTACTACGGCGATTACGACTGGACGCTTGCGAAGCCGCGCGACAACAAGACTGCGGCGATGGTGTTTCCGCTGTGGGTCGGTGCGGCGTGGCCGGATCGCGCGCAGAAGACGGCTCAGCAGGTGCAGTCCGTCCTGCTGCAACCGGGCGGCCTTGT
>DASVNP010000182.1:0-3650 GCA_036383775.1 Paraburkholderia sp.
GCGAGGGCCGATGCAAAACTCGCGCTCGTGGTCGTCTTGCCCACGCCACCCTTGCCCGAAGTCACCACAATGATTTTTGCCATTACCCTTACCTTGTGTTCGTCAAATTCGTCAATTATGTGCGGCCATATTTGCCGTGAACCGCCCGTTCAGGACGGTGCGCGCTTCACGCCGATCAGGTCAGCCGCAGCGGTTCAATCATCAACTTCTCTTCTTCGAGCCAGATCTGCACTGGCTTGCCGAGCACGTCGGCCGGCAGCGGGTTCTCGGTCGTCCGATAGATGCCCGCGATCGAGATGAGTTCCGGCTCGAGACACGTGCAGAAAATGCGCGCGTCGTGATTGCCCTGCACGCCGGCCAATGCCCGGCCGCGCAGCGGCGCGTAAATATGGATATTGCCTTCCGCGATCACTTCCGCGCCGTAGCTCACGAGGCCGAGCACGACCAGGTCACCCTTGGCGTAGATGCGTTGGCCGGAGCGCAGCGGCTTGTCGATCACCGTGGTTTGCGACGACGTGGCGAGACGCACCGGCTCAGCGGCGGGAGCGGGTTCGACGGTGGCCGCCGCGCCGGCTTCAGGAGACCCGCCGACAGGCGCAACCGCGGCGGCTTCGAACAGATCGGCCGGCGGCGTCGCCGTCGCGGCTGTAGCAGGCGGTGCTGGAACGGAAGCGGGAGCGGCGCCATTGGCGCTTTCTTCGTCAGCGGAACGGCCGGCCGCGCCGCGGCGGTCGCGGGCTTCGAGCAGCGGCAATGCGGATTCGGCGGCCCACGTCTGCTGCGCATTGGCGACCACGCCGACCGGGCGCATGCGCACGCTGCCAAGCAGTTGCGCGATGTCGGCAAGCGGCACGCGTTCATGCTCGGCGAGGCGCCGCACGTCGATCGCGACGACGTCGTTAGCGAAAAATTCTGGGGTCGCCTCGAAGCGCCGGGTCAGTTCGGCACGCATTGCGTCGAGGTCGGTTGTCTTGACCACGAACAGGAGTGTGTCGACAGAGCCGCTGCGGAGTTCGAAAAAGGGCGATTTCTTGGGCGACATAGCGTTCGGCAAAAAATTTTGCGTATTTTACAGGCGTCGACGCGCACGAGCAGCTTTTTTGCCGGAAGAACGGGTCGCCGCGATCGCGGCGCAGTCGTGATGAACCTGCGCGATGGCCGGTCAGCCCGCGCTTCGCGCCGACAACCCGGCCACGAACGCTGAACAGACGCGGATGGGAATCGAGCGGCAGGTTGCTGCGCCGCTCGCGAGATCACTGCTGAAACACCTGGGACGTCGTTGGCACGTGGCGCACCAGCAGACTTTCGGCCTGGTCCGGCGCGCGCGTGACGCGCCGGTGCTCGCCGGTCGGACCAAAGCCGAGCGCTTCGTAAAAGCGCATGGCGGTGCGGTTGGCGTCGGCGACCCACGCGTAGATTTCGGTGGCGCCTTCGTTGGCGAGCCAGGTGCTGGCCGTGTCGACCAGCAACTCGCCGCCCCGCAGATGACGCACGGCGGGCGCCACCCACAGCTCACCGACGAAGGCGCGGCGCGCCGCGCTGTCTTCGAAATGCGCTTCGATCAGTCCGGCGGGATGGCCCTCGGTGTAGAGGATGAAGCTGGTGACGATGAAGGAAACCGCATGTTCCGCGGCAGTGGCGTCGAAACTGGCGGCGCCCGCCGACAACGCGTCTTCTAGCGTGGCGCCGAAGGCATAGGGCGCCTCCCGCAGCGACGCAGTACGGAGTTCGCGAAATACGGCGCCCTGATCAGCGGCGATACGGCGAACGGTCAATGACGCACTCATGCAGACAAAAACCCCTTGAAATCCTAAGGCGTAGCTTTAACCGAACCGGCGCGAGAGTCAAATCATTATTTACCGGATTGTGCCATGCCTCACAGGAAGTCCCTTGAGGACCTCTCGCGCGGCACGCTCACACTCAGTAGCATGCCGCGCGCCCGTACGCGGCGCATGCGTGCCGCGCGCGCCACGCGCAACGTGTTTACGGTGCTTCGTAGCGGCCGGTGCCGTCCGGCCATGGTGTGAGCAATTCATAGCCGTCGTCGGTCACGGCGATCATGTGCTCCCATTGCGCCGACAACGAACGGTCTTTGGTGACCACGGTCCAGCCATCGCGCTGCACCGTCGTGCCGGCGCGGCCGGCGTTGACCATTGGCTCGATCGTGAAGACCATGCCCGGCTTCAGACGTACGCCTTGCCCCGGCTGGCCGTAGTGCAGCACTTGCGGGTCTTCGTGATAGACCTTGCCGATGCCGTGCCCGCAGTAGTCACGCACGATGGAGAAGCCGTCGCGCTGCGCGATCTTCTGGATGGCATAGCCAACGTCGCCGAGCGTGGCGCCAGGCTTCACTTCGCGGATGCCGGCGAGCATCGCCTCATAGGTCGTGTCGATCAGCTGGCGCGCCACCGTGCTCGGCTCGCCCACGCAATACATGCGGCTGGTGTCGCCGAAGTAGCCGTCCTTGATAATCGCAACGTCGATGTTGACGATGTCGCCGTCTTTGAGGATCTCGCCGCGATTCGGAATGCCGTGGCACACCACCTGGTTGACCGAAGTGCAGACGGTCTTCGGAAAACCCAAATAGCCGACATTCGCCGGAATCGACTTTTGCGTCTTGACAATATAGTCGTTGCACAGCGCGTCCAGCTCGTCGGTGGAGACACCGGCCTTGACGTGCTCGCCGATCATTGCCAGAACGTCGGCCGCGAGGCGGCCGGAAATGCGCAGCTTGGCGATGTCGTCGGGAGTCTTGTAGGTAATGGCCATGAATTCGGTCGATGGGGGTCGAATGGAGTGCGATGTTCAATCGGACAGCCAATTGTACAGAGGATCGCCGCCCTACCGTCACGAGCCGGTCAAAACGTGCGGTGTTGAAGACTTAGCGATGCAGGCCTGCGTCAGTCCATCAGTACAACCAATTGAATCGTTCGACCGGTAAATGCCCATTCCACGACTTCGCGTAATACGATCTGACGCCGGGCACGGTGAAAGCGGCGACGAATTGAAATCCGTATCGACTCTCAACGCCAACTGCAATTCGTCGTCGCGGGAACCCCGCTTTAACTCTTGCTCGACGTCTTGGCAACGAACGGCGTGGGGGTGTGTTGAATCTGCTCGCTGCCACACTTCGGGCAGCGTGGGTGAGCGGTTTGATGCTCCGCGAGATGTTCAACATGCTCGAACGTCTCGCCACATTTCTCACAACGATACCGGTAAGTCGGCATGGCATCCCTCCAGCATGAAACTTGCACGCGCGGCCACGGACGAAGCCCGGGCGGCGTGCGGCAGCCCCGATGAATCATTGTAGTTCAGGAACCGGACACTTTTCCGAGGAACGGCAACGGGCAGAGTGGCGTTCACGCGATCCGCTCGACCCATTGAGCCCGCCAGCCTGGCGCCTCAAAGGCCTCAGAAAAATATTGGGTCTCGTGCACGACCTTTCCGTTAGCAAACTCCATGATGCTCACTACGCACGCTGGCAGCCCCGTATAGGTGATCGTGTATTCCGTGATCCAGAGATTTCCGCCTCCCTGGATTCGCCTGACATCAAACCCGGATGGCTTATCGGGATGATGGCTTCGCAACGCCTGCAGATTGGCCCGCCCAATAATTCGTTCACCTGATTGAGGGTAATCGCAGATGGCGCC
>DASVNP010000183.1:0-27324 GCA_036383775.1 Paraburkholderia sp.
CTGCGAGCCGACATTCGAAGTCAGAATGATCAGCGTATTGCGGAAATCGATCTCGCGGCCTTCGGCGTCGTCCATCGTGCCTTTGTCGAAGACCTGGAAGAACATTTCGAGCACGTCGGGGTGGGCCTTTTCGACTTCGTCGAGCAGCACGACCGAATAGGGATTGCGCCGCACAGCTTCGGTCAGCACGCCGCCTTCACCGTAACCGACATAGCCCGGCGGCGAGCCTTTCAGGCCGGAGACGCTGTGCGCCTCCTGATACTCGCTCATATTGATCGTGACCATCTTGCGTTCGCCGCCGTAAAGCACATCGGCCAGCGCCAACGCGGTCTCGGTCTTGCCGACGCCCGACGGCCCGACGAACATGAAGACGCCGCGTGGCTTGTTGGGGTCTTCGAGATTTGCGCTGGCGGTACGCACGCGCTGCGCGATGGCGTCGAGCGCATGATCCTGGCCAATCACGCGCGCGGCCAGCAACGACTGCAGATTCAACACGGTCTGAATCTCGTCCTTGACCATGCGGCCAAGCGGAATGCCGGTCCACGAAGCGACAATCTCAGCGACCACGTGGCCGTCGACCTGAAGCGGCACCATCGGCTGGCCGCCTTGCAACGCCTGCAATTCGGCCACGCGCGTGGCGAGCGTTTCGCGCGCCTGCTGTGCGCTCCCGGCTTGCTCCGCACCGGCACTGCTGACACGCGCGGCGTCGATCTCCGAGCGCAAGCCGACAATCTCCGTCACCAGTACACGCTCCTTGTCGTAGCGCGCTTCGTCTTCCGCGAGACTCTTGAGGTCTTCTTCGCGCAGGCCTCGCAACTCGGCGAGCCGCTCGTCGTGCAGCGCGCCGCTTGCCGCCTCGCGTTCCAGCGCGGCGATTTCCGCGTCGATACGCTCGACGCGTTTCTTCGTGTCGTCAATGGCCGCAGGCGTGGAACTGTGCGCAAGCGCCACTTTCGCGCATGCTGTGTCGAGCACGCTGATCGCCTTGTCGGGCAGTTGCCGCCCGCTAATGTAACGATGGGACAGGCGCACCGCTTCGGTGATCGCATCGTCGAGCACGCGGACATTGAAGTGCTTTTCCATCAGCGCGGCCATGCCGCGCAGCATGGCCGCCGCGAGCGCCTCGCTCGGCTCCTCGATCTTCACGACCTGAAAGCGCCGCGCGAGTGCCGCATCTTTCTCGAAGTACTTCTTGTACTCGCTCCACGTGGTGGCCGCGATTGTGCGCAGTTCACCGCGCGCGAGCGCCGGCTTCAGCAGGTTCGCCGCATCGTTCTGCCCGGCCTGGCCGCCTGCGCCGATGATGGTGTGCGCTTCGTCGATAAACAGAATGATCGGATGCGGACTCTTCTTCACCTCGTCGATCACATTCTTCAGGCGGTTTTCGAATTCGCCCTTCACGCTCGCGCCCGCTTGCAGCAGCCCCATATCGAGCACGTGCAGCGCCACGCCTTTCAGGGGCGCGGGCACGTCGTCCGCGGCAATGCGCAGCGCGAGCCCTTCGACCACCGCCGTTTTACCAACGCCCGCTTCGCCCGTCATGATCGGATTGTTCTGCCGGCGGCGCATCAGAATGTCGATGGTCTGGCGAATCTCGCCTTCGCGGCCGATCACCGGATCGATCTTGCCGTCACGCGCCCGCTGCGTAAGGTTGCTGGTGTACGTATCGAGTGCCGGTGTTTTCGACGGCGCGCCGGGCGCGGCGTCGGTCGCCGCCTGGTCAGCCGCGCTGTCCGTATCGCCTTGCGCCATATTGCTGCGCTCGACTTCGCGCGAGCCCGCCGTCAGTTCGTCGAACTTGTGCTTCAGATCGGTCACGCGCACCTCGCGCAGCAACGCCGACATGCGCTCGGCGAATTGCGCGAGATCCGGCGCGCTCAGCAGCGCCAGCAGCAAATGCCCGGAGCGAATCCGTCCGATCTGCGAATCGAGCGATGCAATCAGCCAGGCCTGTTCAAGCAGTTCGATCAGATGCTTCGAAAACACCGGCGTGCGCGTATTGCCGGTCTTCAGGCGTTGCAATTCGCGCTCGATATCCGCCCGCAACGCATGCGCGTCGATCCTGCTTGCGCGCAGCACCAACGCGACGTCGCTGGCCGATTCGTCCAGCAGCGCCAGCAGCAGATGCTCGAGGTCGACCTCGTAGTGACCGCGCGCCAGACAGTTGTTCGCCGCCAGCAAAGCCGCTTGCCGGCAGGTCGGATTCAGTTTGGCGATCAGGGTATTGAGGGACGTGCTCATGTCGTGCGATCCGGGTCCAGGTTCTATCGTTATGGTCAGTGAATCACGTGCAATTCATAGCGCGCATCCGCGCGGTCGCGGTCGGCTTCCTTCGTGCAGAGGAACGCGTCCCAGCCGAGGCGCGCGCCCTGGCTCAACAGGCTCGGCCCGACGGCTTCGCGGCGCAGCACCAGCGACACCTCGTATTCGAGCGTGACGCCGGCCAGCAGGGTCAGCATGCGTTCCAGCGCCACCGCACGGTCGGCACCGGGCAAAAACGCTTCGTAGTCCGCTTTGTCGAGCGGTCCGATCACGAGCCGGGCGCGCATGTCGCGCTGCCAGACGCGCTCGCCGGCCAGCGCGGTGGCACCGAGTGTCGCGTTGACGCTGCCGAGCACGGTCAACTGATCGCGCGGCACGTCGTACCATTTGCCGATGAACTGCTCGACGTGCACCGGCACCTTGAAGTACTCCGACAGCGTGCGCTGCAAATAGGCCGCAGATACCGGCCGATGCCGCGCAGCCAATGCATACCCGGCAATGGCCTCGTCGAACAGGGTGCCTTCGCCGTCTTGCAGGCTGTTGCGCGTGTCGTCGTCGGCCACGCCGGCGAGCGCGAGCAACAACGGCAAATAACGCTCGTCACGATCCAGTTCGTAATGAAACGGCAGACGGTACTTTTTCCACGCCGCGTAGAACAGCGCCGTCGCACGATTCGAGAACACGTCGAAAAACTCACGCGCTGCGCGGTCGCGCTTGATCTGCTCGCGCGCGATGATCTGCTCGGTGTAATGCAGCGGCAAGGCGCCCTGCCCGCCGAGCAAGCCAAAGAAGGCCGGCGTGATATCCACCTTCTCCAGCGAGCCGTCTTCCAGCGCAGCGGTACGTTGCGCTTTCTCTTTCAGCGGCGCGCCCGCCTCGTCGTAAGACTGAGCGCCGTGGATCTCGCTCGGCGGAAACGACATCGACAGCGAATTGCGAAAGGCAATCCGCTGCGCGACGATCTCGCCGGGGCGTCCAGTCTGCGAAGGCGCTTGCTGTGCGAACCACTTCTCGAGAATCCGCACGGCCTGAAAAAATTCAAAGCGATGCGGCTCGTCGAGAAGCTGTTCGACTACGCCAGGATCGATTCGCCGCTGCGCGGTTTGCATCGCAGAATCTCCTCGCCGGTGCGCTTCGACACCACAACCAGTTGCACAAAGCTGTTCAGATGCACGTACAGCCCAAAAAACGTGTCGATCACGCGCACGAACGAGGCGAGACTCGTGCCGACGAAATGTTCTTCGTCGATCGTCAAACGAATCTCGATGCCGCGCACGAACGTGGCGAACGGCTTGCCCGGCAGCCATTGCACGGCGGCACGCTGCTCGATGCCCACCAGACCGTCGATATGCCGCGCCGACACCGCCGTGCGGCGCAAATCGTAGAGCACGAGCATTTCCTTGAGCGCCGACAACCCGCTGTTCGCGAGCGATACGTGATTGAGCGCCAGATGCGAGATCAGTCGCCAATGCGCCGCGCGCCCGCGCTCGAAACGCACACTCGGCGTGGGCCGGCGCAGCATCGAAATGCTGCCGGTCAGCGAGCCGCCTTCCAGAAACAGATCACCGCCTTCCAGGCCCACGGCGAGTCCGGCGGGCAAGTCGCGATTGGTGCAGGTCAGATCGAGGCTCAGCGTATCGGTTTGCGGCGCAGCCGGTTCGAAGCCGATATCGACAATCGAGATCTCAGTCTCGTAGCCGGGGCTTTTCTGCGCAACCCAGTCGTTTCGGCGCGCGAACCAGTAATGTCCCGCACGCGCCGTTTCACCGTGATGCAGCGAATAGAACGGCCGGAACTCGATCACCGATTCTTCATGCGCCTGCTGTCTGACGAGCTTCACCGAGTCGATCGAATAGACCTCGTACGCGAACGCACGACGCGCTTCGGCGATCACCGGATAGGAGATCGCCTGATGGCTGACACGGATCGGCTCGCCGTGCTGCTCGAACAGATTGACCACCGGCGTACAGAACAGGCGGAAATGATGCGCGGACAACGAATCCAGCAGGCGCGCCACATGCGAATCGCTGCGCACTTCCTTAAGTACCACGTGCAGCGTCAGGCGCTGGCAGCGGCCGCTGGCGCGCGTCATCGCGGCCAGATCGAAATCGGTGAAATTGAATTTCTCGGGGAATGCGAAGTATTCGGTCAGCAGCCGGTACGCCGGATGCGATTTGGCCGGATAGTCGATCAGCGCGTCCTGCTCGTCGAAGCCTGCCTGGACGAGCGGCGACGTGCGCAATTGCGTCCACACACCGCGCCGGTCGGGTTCGACATAGGTCGCCATGGCATTGACGAACAGACAGTCCGCGAGCGCCGCGATAAACGACTGCTCGCCGTGCAAATGCGTGCGCAGCGTTCCGACTTTCAGCGCGGACAGGTCGAGTTGCGGAGCCGTGGATTCAAAGGTAATCGACACGATCGCCGTGGCGTTGCCCGGCAAAACCGTGGCGCTCGGCGCCATCGCCACCGACGTATACTTCGCCTCCGAGATGCGGATAGGCGCCAGCGTGACGTCGTAGGCGGTGCGAAAACGGCATTGCACGCCGCGAATGGGCCGCGATTTGAGTTCGGTGCCGCGTTCGACGCGCACCGGTTCGGTTAGATGACTAAGCGCCGCGGAGGTGCCCAACTGCGCGATCGAGCACGACGGAAACGGCCGCAGATAGTGCGGATACAGCACTTCCAGCAGCGCTTCGGTGAATTCGGGGTAGTCGTCGTCGAGTTTCTTGTTGATGCGCGCGCCGAGCAGCGCGAACGATTCGATCATCCGCTCGACGTGCGGATCCTCGCAGTGCTCGCCGGACATGGCCAGGCGCGCCGCGATTTTCGGGTAGCGCTCGGCGAAGTCGCGCGAGTAGCGCCGCAGAAATGACAACTCGCGCTCGTAATACGGCAGCAATTCTTCCATCGATCTTTCCCCGAACCTGACACCTTTCCGCCCAATCTATCGCCACCGTTGCGCGTAACGGCGGCGGCAAAGCGGTACTGATACAACTGGCACAACTTGCACCCAACGACTCACAACCCCGCCGCTCAAGCACGGCGGGTAAAACCCTCTACAGCTTGGCACGTGCGCGCGTCACCGAGTATTGCAGCGTGGAAGGCTGCAGCATCGCGTCGAAACTCACCGGTTCTTCCGCCGGATGCACGACCAGCAGGGCCTGAATCGCAAAGTTCAGCGCGTTGGTCGACTGTTCGTTCAACTCGAGCGTGACCGCCACCTGCTGCAAGCGCGGCTCATGCCGGGCTATCGCCTGTTGAATCGATTTGCAGATAAACGTGCGGTCGTAGTGGCTCGCAAGGCTCAAGCCCGCGAAATCGTTCAGACCGTACGTGAGCACCGAGCGCTGACATTCCGGCAGCGCGGCCAGTTCGTGCTCGGTCAGGGCGATGCGGGTGTTCAGAATCGCCTCTACGTCGCGCGCGACGGTGCTCTTCAATTCGTCCAACGACAATTGCCGCATCGCCGGGGAAGCCGGCAGATGCGGTTCGTCGTCGAACAGCTTGTCGAGAAAACTCGGTTCGAAGCGTTTCATCAGCGTCCGAAGAAACGGATCGATGCGAGGCGCGCACGGCGCGCGGCAGCCCGTTCAGGCCGCACATGCCCCGTGCGCCCAAACATCAGACCGCGTACGTCTTGTCGTTCTTCGTCAGGCTCCACGCGCCCTGCGCGTTGCCGCCCTGGTTGCCGCCAATCTTCTGCTGCGTGTACTTCCACTGCACCGCTGCGTACTTCAGCGAGAACTGTTCGCTCGGGAGGCCTTCGCCCACCACGCTCGGCGTCACGCTCGAGATGATCACGTACTTGAGCTTCACTTCCAGGTACTTGATGCGGTTGCCTTCGCCATCCGAACGCATGAAGTCGATCGTGACTTCGTCGAACGTCGTGCCGCCCGACGCGTGCTGATAGAGCAGCGGGCTGACCACGTCGATGTCTTTCGTGAACTGCATGTCAGCGTGTTCGCAGCGCTCGGACGTATGACCGCCTGAGGTCGAAGCCGTTGCCGAACGCGGCTGCGTGATCGCATGGCTCCACGAATCGATTTCGATCCAACCAGCATGATCCTTATCGGCAGACTCGCCCTTGATCGCCGGATTGCCGAATTTTAAATAGATGTCCTTCATAACTCATCGACTCCCCAAAGAGGTGGTTTTAGCAGCTAACCCGGGCGGCCGGCCCGGGTTTTCTGAGTTGCTTTATGAATTAGCCGGTTTCGGCAGGTCGGCGACGAGCCGCAAGGAGATCGACAGTTCGTCCAGCTGGAAATGCGGGCGCAGGAATGCGACCGAACGGTACGCGCCGGGTTTGCCAGGAATCTCCGAGACCTGGATCGAGGCCTCGCGCAGCGGAAACTGCGCCTTCTGCTCCTGGGTCGCGTTGTCGTCCAGCAGCACGTACTGCGAAATCCAACGGTTCAGGAATACTTCGACGTTCTGTGCCGATGCAAAGCTGCCGATCTTGTCGCGCATCATCGCCTTCAGGTAGTGCGCGACGCGCGATACCGAGAAGATGTACTGCAGTTGCGCGGACAGCACGGCATTCGCGTTCGCGCTGTCGGTGCTGTATTTCTTCGGCTTCTGCACCGATTGTGCGGCGAAGAACGCGGCGTAGTCCGAGTTCTTGCAATGCACGAGCGGAATGAAACCGAGGTCGCTCAGTTCTTTTTCACGGCGATCGGTAATCGCGATTTCGGTCGGGCATTTCAGCGCGACTTCGCCGTCGTCGGTCTTGAACGTGTGGGTGGGCAGATCTTCCACCAGGCCGCCGCCTTCCACGCCGCGAATCGCCGCACACCAGCCGAAGTCGTCGAACGCGGCCGTCAGACGTGCGGCGAACGCCCACGCCGCGTTACACCACAGGTATTTGCTGTGATCCGTGCCGTCCACGTCTTCGACGAAGTTGAAGCCCTCCGCCGTGGCGCCGTCTTTCGGATTGAACGGCAGGCGGCCGAGAAAACGCGGCAGCGTGAGACCGACGTAACGCGAATCTTCAGCGTCGCGGAACGACTTCCACTTCGCGTATTCGACCGTGTCGAACACCTTGCCGAGGTCCCGCGGGCGGCCGAGGTCGGCGAACGTTTCGAGCCCCAGCAATTCGGGCGACGCCGACGCGATGAACGGCGCATGCGCGGCCGCCGCGACGTGCGACATCTGCTCGATGAAGTACACGTCTTCCGGCTGGCGCGTCACCTCGAAGTCACCGATGATGGTGCCGAACGGCGAGCCGCCAAAGGTGCCGAACTCTTCTTCGTAGATCTTCTTGAACAGCGCGCTCTGGTCGAATTCGATCGCCGTCTTGAAGTCGCGCACGAGGTCGCGCTTGGGCGCATGCAGCGCCTTGATCTTGACGGTGGCGCCGGTGTTGCTTTCCTTGCACAGGTAGTCGAGGCCGCGCCACGTGCTTTCCATGCGCTGGAACTGCGGCGCGTGCATCACCGCGCTCAACTGCGAGGAGATCAGGCGGTCGAGTTCCGCGACGCGCGCGTCGATGGTGGCCGACAGATTGTCGGACACCACCACCGTACCGTCGAGCACCTGATTTACGAGTTCGCCGATCAGGTCTTTCGCGCGCGCGTGTTCGGAATCGGACTTCGCCACGCGGCTTTTCTCGACGATTTCGTCGAGCAGCGTGGATTCCGTGCCGCCTTGCGCGGTGGCGAGTTGGGCTGCTGCTGTTTGCTGATTCATCTCACACCCCGTGCCTATTCGCCTTGCTTGTCGTGATCCGGTGCGCCGCCGTGCGGCTGCGCTGCGTTGCCCTGGTCTTTCGCCAGCGTTTGCAACTGCTGCGTGTTGTTGAGCACTTCGCTCAGCAGGTCTTCGAGCTTGTCGTTGCCGGCCAGCTTGTTGCGCAGGTCGGCGAGCTTCGAGCGCGCATCGAGCAGGCGCCGCAACGGTTCGATTTGCGCGACCACTTCATCCGGGTTGAAATCGGCCATCGACTTGAAGCGCAGGTCGACGGCAAATTTGCCGCCGGCTTCGCTCAGGCGGTTTTCCACCTGAAACGCGGCGCGCGGCTCGATCGCCTTCATCACGTCGTCGAAATTGTCGCGATCGATATTGACGAACTTGCGATCGCGCAGCTTGGGCTGCTCGACTTCGGACTGCCCCGCCAGGTCGGCCACCACGCCGACGACGAACGGCAGCTCCTTCACTTCGATCGCGTCGCCCCGCTCGACCTCATAGGTCAATTGAACGCGCGGCGGCCGCACTTTTTGCAAACGTTTCTGAATGCTTTCCTTCTTCGCCATCGTCGGCTCCCGGATGCGGATGGATCAGCGCAGCGCGCTGAACGGATCGGACGCGCCGCCGCTTTGCGCGGCCTTGGCCGGTGCGGCCGGCGCTGCCGGTGCGGCGGGAGCAGCCGGTGCGGCCGGCGTTGCGGCCGGAGCAGCGGTGTTGGCCGCCGTGTCGGGCGTGTCAGCCGGCTTGCCCTTCGCGACGTGACGCACGATGCGCTTCTTCTTCACCACCGGCTTGTCGCTCGGGTCGGGAGGGAACAGCGTGGCTTCGCCCAGCGTGTCGCGCAACTGTTTGGCAAGCGCCTGCGCGTCCGACTTCGCATCGCCCGCGAGCGACGCGTCCTGACGCAGTTCGCCAAGCGATTGCGTGGCGACACGCAGACCGGCCACTGCCAGCACACTCTTTGCCTGACGGTCGGTCTGATCGCGTTGCAGCGCTTCTTGCGCGGCGACGATTGCCTGGCCGTAGTGGCCCTGTGTGAACTGGATTTGCGCGATACGCGACCACGGCTCTTCGCGGGTCGGATCGGTTTTGGACAATTGCTGATAAAGCGCAATGGCGCGATCCTGATCGCCGCCCTTGGCGACCGTATCGGCATCAGCGAGTTGCTTATTAAAAGCCTCCGGTGTGGTCGCCGTATTGTTGCCCTGTGTCGCGCAACCGGCCATCACGCCGCATGCCAACACAACCCCAGATAGTTTTACTAACAGACGGTCATTCATCGTTTTTCACCGACGTGCGAATTTTTTAATTCAAGGAAAACCGGAGTTTTGCTTTGCTTCAAGTGCGCGGGTATAGTACAGGCCAATTTTCGATAATTCAACTTTCGTGTGAAGAAGCATTGCACAAAAAAAATGCATATGGATGATTTAAACGAGGCATGCAGAAATTGTTTCCTGCTGCAATAGCGCAAACTTGAGAGGCGGAAAAAATTTCCACTTACCGAATGCAATCAACCGCGCGCCGGTTGTTGCATGCGCTTTGCATAAAGCGGCATTCCGCGGCATGGTATTACTGCAAATTTTCCGGATTGAAATCGTTATTGTGGTGTTTTGAAGGGGACGGCGCCGAGCCGGTCGAGGTATATGAATTCGGGTCTTGTTCGCCATGCGTCGTTATGGATTTCAAATGCCGCCGCGTGCGTGCTGCTGGGCGGCTGCGCGGCCGGCGTGACCGTGCTGGGAGCGGCCGCCAACGCGGCTTTGCAGGCAAGCGGCCTCGGCAAGCCGGACCTGCCGGACGCGCAGAAGCCGCCGCGCAATGTCGGCCTCACGTTATATGCCGCGCAGAATCTGAATGCCGCCAATGACCAGCGGCCATTGGCACTGGTGGTACGGCTTTATGTCCTGAAAGACCCCACTTCATTCCAGCAGGCGCCATTTGACACATTTACCGATCCAGCCAAAGAGAAAACTACACTTGGCGGCGATTTGCTCGGCGTGCGCGAAGTGACGCTGATTCCCGGCCAACGCTACGTTGTTACCGAAAAAGTCTCGCGTGAAGCGCAGGCATTCGGTATCGTCGCCCTATTCCGCGATCCGGCAATGCAGCGCTGGAAATTCGCCTTTGACCCGGCAAAGTCGGAGAAATCCGGCATAATGATCGGCCTGCATAACTGTGCAATGACCGTGACCAACGGCACAGTGATCCCGCCCGAGCAAGGATTACCGGCTCAACCGCTGAATATGCTTTCTTCGGTAAGTTGCGGATAAAGATGCGAGTCAAATACGATTTAACATTTTTAGAGAATTAACAATGCGGCGCGTAAATCGGTTATCTCCGAGCGCGTCACACGCTGAACGCATATAACAGGTTTGAGATGAGTTATTCCGCAAAAGTGCTTTGGGGGGAAGGCCTGTTTCTGAGGCCACAGCATTTTCAGCGTCAGGACGCCTATCACGAGGCGCGCCTGTTCGAATCGATCCAGGCAATCCAGCCGTACAACTGGGGCGTGCGTTCGGCTCGCCTCGACCGTGACGCGCTTGGCAGCAACGTGCTGCGCGTGAGCGAACTGTCGCTGGTGTTTCCCGACGGCGCGCTCTACTCCGCGCCGCAGGCCGACGACCTGCCGCCGCCCGTCGCGCTGGATACGCTGCCTGACGGCATCAACGAATTCACGTTTTATCTCGCGCTGCATCCGTTGCGCGAAACCGGCGCGAACTACTCGCAAGATAGCGACGCGGGTTTCGTGTCGCGTTACGTCAGCGAACAGACGCCGGTTGCCGATCATTTCACTGACGCCGCAGAAGCCGACATCACCTTTCTGAAAACGCGCGTCAAACTCATCGCGCATAGTGAGCCGCGCGACCAGTTGCTGTCGGTGCCGCTCGTGCGCGTGCGGCGCACGGCCACCTCGGGTTTTGAAATCGACGACAGCTTCGTGCCGCCGTGCCTCGCCATCGACGCGTCACCCATCCTGCATCAGCGGCTGCGCCAGCTGATCGACGCGCTGCAGGCCAAGGTCAACGCGCTGTACGGTTTTCACCGCGAACCGACCAAGAACATCATCGAGTTTCGTTCGGGCGACATCGCATCGTTCTGGCTGCTGCACACCGCGAGCGCGGCGTTCGCCTCGCTCGCGCATCTGTACCAGCATTCGGCGCTGCATCCAGAACGCCTGTTCCAGGAACTGCTGCGCCTTGCCGGCCAGTTGATGACGTTCTCGAAGGGCTATGCGCTGTCCGACTTGCCGGCTTACCGCCACGACGACCCTGGGCCCGGCTTTGCGCGCCTCGACACGATCCTGCGCGACCTGCTCGAAACCGTGATCTCCACCCGCTACTTCGCGATCGCACTCGAAGAGGTGCGTCCGTCGTTCCATGCGGGCCGCCTCGACTCGGGCAAGATCGACGACAAGACCATGTTCTACATCGCGGTGTCGGCGGACATGCCGACCGCCGAACTGGTCGAAGCCGTGCCCGCGCGCTTCAAGGTCGGCGCGCCCGACGACGTCGACAAGCTGGTGCTCTCGGCCATGCCGGGCGTGCGGCTCGTCTACACGCCGCAAGTGCCGCCCGCCATTCCGGTCCGCCCGGGTGCGTGCTACTTCTCGTTCGAATCGCGCGGCGCGCTGTATGACCGTATGTTGCAGGCCCAGTCCGCAATGATCTACGCGCCGTCGGGCATCAACGATCTTCAACTCGAACTGATTGCCGTCACATCATGAGCTACGCGCCTTCCCTGTTTGGCGGCAGCACGCCTGCCGCGACGCCCGCACCAGTCGCCGAGCCGAGCTATCAGGTCCGCTCGCTGCTCGATCTGCTGTACGACGGCTTTTTCATGCTGTTCCTGCTGAAGAACGGCCGCGAGCCTGGTGATGCGCAGGAATTCGGCCAGCGCATCCAGCAATTCCTGAGCGATTTCGAGCGCGGCGCGAAGAAGCTCAATGCGTCAGCGGAAGACGTCTACGCGTCGAAGTTTGCGTTCTGCGCGGCGATCGACGAATCGGTGTTGTCGTCCCCCTTCAAAATCCGTACGGAGTGGGAGCGCCGGCCGCTGCAACTGGTGCTGTTCGGCGAGCAACTGGCGGGCGAAAAATTCTTCCAGTATCTCGAGGAATGCCGCGCGCAGGGCGCGGCGCGCCTGCAGTCGCTCGAAGTGTTTCACATGTGCCTGCTGCTCGGTTTCCAGGGCAAGTATCTGCTCGAGGGACCCGAGAAGCTCGCGTATCTCACCGCGCGCATCGGCGACGAGATCGCCCACATGAAGGGCAAGCGCGCGCCGTTCGCACCGCATTGGCCGCTGCCCGATCAGGTCGCGCACCGCCTGAAGCGCGAGGTGCCGTTGTGGTCGATCGGCGCCGTGTTCGCGCTGGTTGGACTGCTGGCCTATCTCGGCCTGAATACGTATCTGCGCGACCAAACGTTGCGCTCGCTCGCACCGTATTCGCAGGTGGTCAAGCTCGGCCCGCAATCGGCCACATTGACGATCTCGTTGCCGTAATCCGGCCTCGCTCAATCGACAAAAAGACGGCCCGATCAAAAATCGGGCCGTTTCTCATGGCGCGGGAAAAACGCTTACTGCGACTCTTCGGCCCACACGGCATTTTCCCGCGTCATCAGCGACGTCGACGCCGCCGGCCCAAACGTGCCCGCCGTATAGGCGCGCGGCTTGTCGCCCGACTTGCTCCAGCCTTCCAGAATCGGTTCGGCCCACGCCCATGCCGCCTCCAGTTCGTCGCGGCGCATGAAGTGCGTGAGACGCCCGCGAATCACGTCGATCAGCAAACGCTCGTACGCCTCCGCGCGGCGCTCCGGGATAGCCTGCTGCAAATCGAGATTCAGATTCACCGGCAACATGTGCATGCCGCTGCCCGGTTCTTTCGCGAGCATCTGCAACTGGATCGACTCCTCCGGCTGCAACTGGATCACGAGGCGGTTGCCATAGTTGCGCCCGCCGCTTGGGGGAATGATCGAGAACGGCAATTCGGAGAATTCGATGACGATCTCCGAGACCTTCTTCTGCATCCGCTTGCCGGTACGCAGGAAGAACGGCACGTTAGCCCAGCGCCAGTTGTTAATGCGCGCACGCAACGCCACGAACGTCTCCGCGCGGCTACCCGTCGGCACGTTGTCTTCTTCCTGATAGCCCTTCACCGCCTCGCCGTCCACCGCGCCCGCGGTGTATTGTCCGCGCACGGTGTCGCGGGCAATATCTTCGGGCGTCATGGGACGCAGCGAGCGCAGCACCTTGAGCTTCTCGTCGCGCACCGCGTCCGGGTCGAGCGACACGGGCGGCTCCATCGCCACGATGCACAGCAGCTGCAGCAGATGGTTCTGCACCATGTCGCGCAGCGCGCCGGTCTTATCGTAGAAGCCCGCGCGGCTGCCTACGCCGACCGTCTCCGCCACCGTGATCTGCACGCTCTTGATATACGGCGCCTGCCACAGCGGCCCGAAAATCGGATTGCCGAAGCGCAGCACCATCAGGTTTTGCACGGTTTCCTTGCCGAGGTAGTGATCGATCCGGTAAATCTGCGCTTCGCTGAAATGCTTGCCGACCGCGACGTTGATCTCCTGCGCGGAGGCCAGATCGTGACCCAGCGGCTTTTCGAGCACGACGCGCGAGTTGGCGTCCACGAGGCCTGCCGACGTGAGGTTATCGCAGATATGCGTGAACAGATCCGGCGACGTCGCGAGATAGAACACGCGGCGCACGCCCTCGCGCGATACCTCCTTCAGGCGCTGGTAATCCTCGGCCGAGTCGACGTCCATGCGCACGTACTCGAAGATCGCCATAAATTTGTCCCAGGCGGCGGCATCAAACGCTTTTTCCTCGATGAAGGGCTTCGCCTTCGACTCCATGAACTCGCTGATGTACTGCTCGCGCGACCAGGGTTTGCGGCCAATCGTGATGATGCGGGTTTCCGGCGGCAGATTGCAGTGCAGATGCGCCATATAGAGCGCGGGCAGCAGCTTGCGAAACGACAGATCGCCAGTGCCGCCGAAGATGATCATGTCAAGCGGAAGGTCGGGAGTGGCTGTTGCGTGTTGAGTCGTCATAGCGCGGTGGCAGCGTCGTGATGGATAAGGTATTGGTGAAGCGGCAGAAAAAACATCGGTCTTGCGCGGCGTCAGCCAACCGGCACTTTATTCTGGCAAACACCTATGGTGCAACGTTTTGAGATTGTTTGCACGGCAACATGCGCCGCAGGTTGGCGCAATATGCCAACCCGGCGCGGTAAGGGCCTGTTTTCAAGGCGTTTTTTGTACTGAGTTCTTGCGCTGAACGGGCCGGCTTGGGTCAGTCACCCGCGCATACCGCACCCGCGGGCCGCTCCTGAGCGGCTCCTGAGCGAGCATGTCGCGCACATGCCCTTCACCAGGCCTTCAACTGCCTGACAAAACCTCGCGCGCGACACGGCATGCGGCGAGGTCCCACGCCGCACAGCCGACACTCTTGAAGACGACCGGCTGATTCGACGGCAGCAATGAGGCATCGCTGAGCACGCTGGCAATCCCTCCCACCCGCGCCCAATCCACGCCGGCCTGAATGAAGTCGCCGGCCTCGTGTTTCGCGCCGGCCAGGTCGTCGACGAACAGCGCGCTCGCGCCAATCGTGTGCGCGCCGATTTCCACCATGGACGGCGTGAATGCGCCGACGCCGATCACGAGGCGCGCCGGGCGCGCGGCTTCGTCGTAGACGGCCTGCTTGCTGGTGGTCAGCGCGATCACGACGTCGATGGAATCCGGGAGATCCACGTCCGGCTGCGGCAACGGCCGCACATCGTGCACCTTGCCTCGATGCGCGGCGCAAAACGCCTCGGCACGCGCGGGCGCACTGCCCTTCACCCACACCCGCGCATGGGGAAACAGTTCGCCGATCGCCTCCAGATGGTTCGCCGCCTGCGTGCCGGTGCCGATCAGCAGAAACTCGCGCGGCGTTCCGGCGGCGAAGGTCTCGACTCCGAGCATCGACATCGCCGCCGTCCGGCGGCCCGTCACGGTCGGACCATCGAGGATGAAGAGCATCTCGCCGGTATCGGCGTCGCAGGCCATCACCTGGCCGTGGATGGTCGGCAGGCCGCGCGGGCCATTGCTCGCGCACACGTTGACCAGCTTGTGGATCGCGAGATCAGGCGCGGTGGCCGGCATCGACAGCATGAGGCCGCCCTGGTTGAGCGGCACGACGAGCCGCTCGGGACTCGCAATGCGCTGCTCTGCGTAATCGATGCTCGCGCGCTTTAGCGCGCCGACGAGCGCGGCGTACGGGATCAGCCGCGCGGTCGCGGCGGCGTCGAAAATCTGCGTGGTCATGTGGGTCGTGAGCGGGTTGTTCCAGACCCTGGAAAAACCCAGGGAGCTGGAACAAGAGATTTTACGATGCGCGGCGCGCAGCGCGCGTGCTACGCGTGAGCGTCATGCCTCGCCCCGCGTAGAAACGCGCCATGGTGTCGAACGGCAGATATACATCGGCCTGGTGCGGCGCGATGCCCGAGGGGTTGTGAAACCATACGCCGTCGCGATCGCGTCCATGGAGCAGGATCAGATGGCCGCCCTGGTGCCGATTGGCCCGTTCGGGATAGCGGATCTCCGGGCTCACCGAGACGATGGCCAGCGTATCGGCGGCGAGGCGCGCGGCGATCGCTTCCAGCGGTATCTGCGGCAGCACGTCCACCTGAAGGCCGAAAGCATTCGCCGCCCAGGCGGCGAACGGCTGGTAGATCAAACCGTCGACGCCTCCATCGTCGCGCATGCGGTATGCGCCGTGGCGCAAGGCCTCGTCGAGCAGCACGGCGCGCGGCGCGTGCTCGATGCGCCAGTAGTCGAGCGCGGATTCGAGGCACGTCAGGCCGCACAGGCGTTTGGCCCAGAAGCGGTACCGCTCGGGATCGGAAAAGCCACTGCGTTGCCAATCGGGGTCGTCGCACGGGTCGCCGTGCTGCTCGACGATCTGGCGCACCCAGGCGGGGCTGCCCCATTGCGTGTAGTACGGCACGCCGGCGTGGCGCAAGGTCGGTTCGTTCATCAATCGCACAAGGAGTCAGTGAAGGCAGATATCGGCATTTTATTCGTCCAACAGATATTGGTGAAATATTCGCCACACGAATATTTGACAAATATTCGTGTGGCGAATAAAGTGCGTTTATTCGTGTAGCGGATAATTTGCCATGCTCAACCTTATCGCCACCTCGGATCAGGTCGCCCAGCTGCTTGCCGCCAGCCGGCGGCAAGCCGGTCTCACGCAAAGCGAAGCCGCGGCGCGGATCGGCGTCAGCCAGAGCCGCATTTCGGCACTCGAAACCGACGCCGCCGCCCTCACCCTCGAGCAATTGCTGGCACTGTGCGGAGTCTACGGCCTGCAACTGCAATTACGCGACCGGAGCCAGCCATTGCCCGGTCCGGCGCCCGTGGCCGAGTGGTGAGCATGGGCCGGCAAACTCGCTCACGCGCATTGTCGGTGTGGGCCAATGGCGAGCGCGTCGGTATCTGGCGCCTGCCCACGCGCGGCCCCATGGAGTTCACCTACGACCTCCCCTGGATCGCGTCGCCCGCCGGGCGGCCGCTGTCGCTGTCGCTGCCGTTCACGCCGGGTAACTTCGCGCACAAAGGACCGCGGGTCCTCAACTATTTCGACAATCTATTGCCCGACAGCGAGGCAATCAGAAAGCGCATCGCCCAACGCTACCAGACCGACACGCTCGATGCATTCGATCTGCTGCAAGCCATCGGCCGCGACTGCGTGGGCGCCGTCCAGCTGCTCGCCGAAGACGATACACCGCAAGGCGTCGAACGGATCGAGGGCACGCCGCTCACGGACAGCGAGATCGAATCCATGCTGGCGCGCACAGTCGGCAGTCCGGCACTCGGCGCGCCGGACGAGGCCGACGACTTCCGCATCTCCCTCGCCGGCGCGCAGGAGAAAACCGCGCTGCTCTGGCATGAGGGCAAGTGGCAGCGGCCGCACGGCGCCACGCCCACCACGCACATCTTCAAGCTGCCGCTTGGTCTCGTCGGCAACAGGCTCGCCGACCTTAGCACCTCGGTCGAAAACGAGTGGCTGTGCCTGCGAATTTTGCAGGCCTACGGCCTGCCGGTCGCGAACTCGGAAATCATGACGTTCGGCAAGCAGCGCGTGTTGAGCGTGGAGCGCTTCGACCGGCAACTGCATTCGAGCGGTCAATGGCTCTTGCGCCTCCCGCAGGAAGACTTCTGCCAGGTGTACGGCGTGCCGTCGCATCGGAAGTATGAAAATGAAGGCGGTCCGGGCGTGCTCGACCTCGCGCGTGTTCTCCAGCAGTCGGTCGCGGCACAGCAGGACATCGAAACGCTGCTGGCAAGTCAGATTCTGTTCTGGATGCTGGCAGCGCCGGACGGCCACGCCAAGAACTTCAGCATTCGCCTGCTGGCCGGCGGCCACTATCGCCTGACACCGCTTTACGACGTGATGTCGATCTGGCCGGTGGAAGGCAGCGGCCCGAATCAGTGGTCGTGGTTCAAGGCGCGGCTCGCCATGGGCATGTGGTCGCGCAGCAAACACGACGCGTTCCGCGACGTGCAGCGGCGTCACTTCAACACGATGGCACTAAAGTGCTCGTATGGCGCTGACGCCGAGCCGCTGATCCAGCGTCTGATCGAGCAGACGCCCGACGTGATCGAGCGGGTCTCGGCGGAGTTGCCGGCGCGCTTTCCAGGCAAAGTCGCGGAGCGGATCTTCAAAGGCCTGACAAGCTCCGCAGCGAAACTCGACAAGATGACGGCCACCTAGGCAGGTCGGCCGGATCGGGCCGCCTGAATTATTTCCTTGCATATTTCCCTACATATCCGACACAGTTTCATCGGTAAAATAGATTGATGCTCTATGCATAAAAAGCTCGCCGAAGTAGTCCGTTCCGGCTCCTGCACTGACGGGCTCACCGGCGGTCACACAAATCAACAGGCCGCGGTAGTTTTTACGGTACATTTGCAGTCCCCTGCGCCGCCGTGCAAATGCGCATTGAATGTGCATGGCAGCGCCGCGCCTGTCGTACCGCACTTTCCCAGCACTCTTTAAGACAGCGGATTCTCACGCAGCATGGCCAACGAAACAAACTCACCTGACTCCATCGCGGTTGCCGAGCGTGTGCGCGAGTTGATGAGCCGGCACGGAATCGGCAAGCGCCAGCAGACCACCGAACTGTGCCGCATCCTCGATCTGAGCTTTTCACAGGGGCACCGCAAGTTGCGCGGCAACAGTCCGTGGACTCTGTCGCAACTCAAGAAAGTCGCCGAGGTGTTCGGCGAACCGGCCGCCCAACTGTTCGGCGCGCAATCGCTCGATCCGGGCATGGTCGGCGCGATCGCCCAGGAAGCGATCTTCAGCATCGGCGCGATCGAACTGGCGTGCACCGCCTGGGTCGGCGCCGCGCTCGAGGCGGGCAGCCGCCCGGAATTCGTCGCGTACTGCAAGCTCGGCCAATGGCGCGTGGCGCGTCACGACGGCACGCTTTATCAAAGCGCGTACGAGGTCCACAAGATCGAGATCTATCCGCGGCGCGCCGAAACCGACAAGCCGACCATTGCCGTGGTCGACGACGATCAGGCGAGCGCCGACAACCTGCGCGACTATCTGGAGCGCAGCGGCTTCGCGGCGGTCGCGATCTACGGACTCGCGGCCTTCACCGAGCAGCTGCAAACCCAGGTGTTCGACGGCATTGTGATCGACTGGCTGTTCGGCTCGCAGACCTCGGCGGCCGCGATTCGCGCGGTGCGCGCGTCGGAGAATCCAGACGCGCCAGTGTTCGTGCTGACCGGTGAACTGTTGACCGGCAAGGCCAGCGAATCGGAGATCAGCCAGGTGATCCGCAACTACGATGTCGCGTGCTACGAAAAGCCCGCGCGCATGGCGATTCTGGTCGCCGATCTGTCCAAGCGCCTTAACCGGCCCTGACCGCGCCGGCATACGGTTCAAGGGCCCAAGGCACGCGCCTTCGCCGCATCCCGCAGGCGCCGCGTCACCGCATCGGCCGCATAGCCAACGCGCGCTGCAATGCACGCCGCAGATCCTCGTAATGTACCGGCTTTAATAACGCTTCGAAGAACGGCCCCGAGCCAGCCTCCCCCGCCTCATTCTCTCCGGCCTCGCCCGCTTCCGGCGCGTATGCGCTGACCACGATCACCGGCACGCCTGACGACGGTCCACCCCGTGCGGCGAAATCCGCGAGAAATGCGTAGCCGTCGCGCCCCGGCATATGCAGATCGAGCAGCACCACGTCGCAGCGGCGCGTGTCGAGCCAGGCGAGCGCATCGTCGGCGTTGCCGAGCGCGTGCGAGTCGAAATTCATGTGCGCGACCATTTCGCTCAGGGACTCGCGGATCAACCGGTTGTCGTCGACGATCAGCACGCACGGCCGCGCGCCGTCAGGCTCCGCGCGCGCCGCCACGTGCGGCGCGGCAGCCGACACCGGCGTGACCGGAATCGTCACGGTGAAGGTCGTGCCCTCGCCGACCTTGCTCGCCACATCGACGGTGCCCCCGAACAGCTTGACCAGTCCCTGCACGATTGTCAGCCCCATCCCCGCGCCTTCGAAGCGGCGCGTGCGCGATGAGTCCAGCTGCGTGAACTCCTGGAAGATGAGTGGAATCTGCGCCCGCGGCACGCCCGGCCCCGTATCGCTGACGACGAAGACCAGCACCGCCGGCCGCTGCCGCAATTGCACGCGCACCGTGCCGGTCTCGGTGTAGCGGATTGCATTGGTGACTAGGTTGTTGACGATCTGGCGGATGCGATGCGGGTCGGAGTCGACCAGGCCACTCGGGCCGCTCACCTCGCTTTCGAGCAGCAAACCGCGCGCGGCGGCGGATAACGCATGTTCGTCGACGATCGACGCCAGCAGTTCGCGCGGATCGAATTTCTCGTGGCGCAACTCGAGCTTGCCGGCGCCAAGGCGCGCGTAGTCAGTGAGGTCCTTCATCTGCGCTTCGAGATGCCGCGCCGCGGTTTCGAGTCGCTGGATCACCTTGCGGTCCGCCTCGGAGTGATAGTTGAATCCCAGCAATTCGACCGACGACACGATCGCATGCAACGGCGTGCGCAGCTCGTGGCTGATCATGCCGAGAAACGCGTCCTTGGCATGACTGGCCTCGCGCGCCGCGCGGCTCGCCTGGTGCTCGGCCTCGAGCGCCGCGTGCTGCTGATGCATCAGGCGCGTACGGCGCCGGCCGTTCAACACCAGCAGCGACGTCGCCGCGGCCGACAGCAACAGCAGCAGCAGTCCGCCCGCGAACAGCATGCGGCGCTTGTCGATGAAATCGCGAGTCATCGCTTCGCGGTCAGCGACATCGGCGAAACGGCGGCTCAGCGCCAGATCGTTGACCTCGTTCCAGTGTTCGCGCAGTTGCGCGACGATCTGGTTGGCCCCGCGGCGGTCCTTCGGTAACCCGTCGACCTCGGGCCCAATGCCGCCAAGCAGCTGATCGAGCGTATGGATTTCGTCTAGTTGCCTTTGCAGCAGCGAGAGTTGCGTGGTCAGCCGGCGCGTCGAGCCCGCCATCACATGCAGCTTCGATTGCAGCAACTGGTAGCGCAGCATCAGCCGCGAGTAGTCGTCGTCGACGCCGGACTGATACAGCAGCAACTGGTTCTCGAAACGAGCGTAGGCGATTTGCAGTTGCGCGGCGTCCCAGTAGAAACCGTCGTACGAGCTGGTCAACTCCTCGGTGGCGCGCGGGTTGAGCAGGTTCGCGTACAGCAGATAGCCGATCGCGCCCACCGGCGCGGCAAGCGCGGTCAGCCAGATCAGCACGTAGAGAACACGGCGCCACGGACGGCGCACTATTTGACGATGAGTGCCTTGATCTGCCATACGAATTTCGAATCGCCCGAGGGGCCCTTGAGTTCATCGGGGAACGCGTCGCGCGGATACATCAGGAACAGCGGCCCGAAGTCGCTGATCTTCAGGCGCCGGCCGTTCATGCTGTAGGCCACCACCACGCCGTAGCGATCGCAGTCGGACACCGGAATGGTGTAGGTGTAGTCGTCGAGCGTATGGATCTCGACCTGGCTGCCATACGCGCCGACCGTCTTCAGAATATCCGCCAGCAACGGCCCTGTGAAGGTCGAGCGCGGCGTCCAGGTGGTGGCGGTCGTGATCGAGTGGACCGGCAGCGCAAGCAGCTGGGCTTCGGTGAAGTGATACGTCGCGCTCGGCGCGTCGGTGGTCTTGTTGATCTTGCCCGTCACATCGAGCGTTAAAGGCGGCACGTCCGACTGGGCCTGCGCGCTCCACGCGGCCAGCGCGACAATCAGGCCCGCGGCCCAACGTGCGCTCCTGACTGCGCGCGTTCCATCCTTCACCCTTACGCTCAACATGGTCATCTGTTTTCTTATTTCCGTTATCTGCGGCGGCCCGCGCCACCCCGGCGCGCGATCTTCGAACCGCATGCATAATATCGCCAAAATTCCTGGTCTCAAAAACGGGACCCTGCTGACACGCGAGCGCAGCACACTGCTCCCGCCCTGAAGACACTCGCTCCCAAGCGCTACGCAACGCCTCTCGAGTCATGAACAAGCCCGTTTTGCCCCTGACGTACGAACAACTCGATCACTGGATCGAATCGCTGCAACCCGCCTTGCTAGCGGAGCGTTTCACGATGGCAATCGGCATTCTGCGCGGCGGGGCGCCGCTCGCGCTAATGGTGTCGCATGCCGTCGGCACGCCGGTCGCGTTCCTGCGTTACGACCGCCAGGCGCGCACGGTTGCGTGGGATTCGACGCTGCCGATGCCGCCCGCGGGCGCGGCCGTGCTGCTGTGCGAGGACATTGCAGGGCGCGGATTCACGCTGGCCGACTGCATCGCGTTTCTGCAGCAGCACGGCCTCAAAGTCAGAACGCTGACCGGCGCCGTGGACGACCTGAGCCGCATTCAGCCCGACTATGCGATCGATGCGCACGGCTATTTCGCGTTGTTCCCGTGGGAGCGTCAGGCCTACACGGAGCGTTATCGCGACGATTGGGCGCGCGTCGAAGCAGGCACCGCGCCGGCGATGGCCGACGATCACGAATACGCCACCTACGCAATCGATCTCGACGGCATTCTGCTGCCCGATGTGCCGCTCGCGCGTTATGACGAGGACCTCGCCGCCGCGCTTGCCGAGCGCGACGCGCTGCAGCCGTTCGAGGTGCTGCCCGGCATCGACTTGCAGCGGGTTCTCGCGATCATCACCGGGCGGCCGGAGGCGGATCGTGCGCGCACCGAAGCGTGGCTCGCGCGGCACGGTTTCGGCCATCTGCAACTGGTGATGCGCACACCCGGCACGCACGACGAAAGCCCGGCCGGCAGCGCGGCCCACAAGGCCGCTGCCGCATTGCGTGGCGGGGTCACGCATTTCATCGAGAGCGATCCCGTGCAGGCGCTGCTGATCGCCCAGCAGGCACCGCTTCTGCGCGTGATCTGGTGGGATGCGCTCACGCACACCGGCATGCTGGTCGGCGCGCGTGCCTGGACCTGAGCTGGGTCTGGCTTTGCTGCCCGGCTTGATTGCCAGACTGTCTTGCCAGGCTTCACTGCGCGCCTTTACTTTCCGCTTTATTTTCCGCTTTGCTGTCGCGCAAATGCAGATGCCGCGCCGCGCGCTGCGAGGCGACCACGATCAGCTTCATGGTCGCGCGCGTGGCGCCGACGAATAGCTTGCGCGCAATCCGTTCGTCGAAAGTATCGAAATCGACCTCGGTGAAAATCACGCAGGGCGCCGCCTGCCCCTTGAAACGATAGATCGACTCGAACAGCACATCCCCTTCGCGGTAGGCCGGATTGCCGAACAGGTCGTACTTGCCGGTGAAGCTGCGCAGCCGGTGCGGCCCCAGGTGATCCAACCCGGTCATCACCGAGCCCTCGCGGCCGCGAAACGACAGCACCACGATATCCTGCTTGCGAAAACCCAGCGACAGCGCCTGCGTGATCGCGCGCTTGGTGGCGTCGATACTGCTCTCGGCGGCATTCGCTTCGTCGTAGACCGATAACGAAATATCGGAGCCGTCGAACGGACTGCCCGACGCGAGCGCCGCGGCGACCGGCACCGACGCGCCGACCACCTCGCGCACGTAATCGAGAATGTCACGCGGGCTGCGATAGTTGGTGGTTTCCGTCAGCGTCGTCCAGCCCGGCAGCGCGACGGGGTCACGCATATACAGATTCTGCAGCGGATCTTCGAGCCACCACCACGCGGCGCCGGGGCGCAGCAGGCGCTCGAGCGCGGCGACCCAGGGCGGCTGAAAGTCCTGGCCTTCATCTACAACCAGCACGTCGAATTGCCAGCGCGAATCGATCGGCGTTTCGGCAAACGTCGCTTCGAGCTGATCGAATGCCGCCCCGAAGGAAGCCGCCCCCTTGGGGGACGCCTCACCTGCCTGGAAATCCGGTTCACGGCCCGCGTCGCGCGCGATCCAGTCACAGAGCTGGTGATAGTTGGCGACCTTCGCCTCGGCCGGCGCGACTCGCGCAATGTGATCCGCCAGCGGGCGGTTGAAGCACACATACAACGGCCGCTGGCCACGCGCCACCGCATCCTTCAGAACCTGCAGCGCAAGTTGGGTCTTGCCGGAGCCTGCGGTGCCGATCACTCGCAGCCGGAAGGGCGAAAACTCGAGGCGCCGCGCCCATGTGGCCAGACCGCCCGCGAGGCGCGTGACGAGCGTGCCCGCCTGCCCCACCAGCGCGCTGGCATCGGGTGCGAGCGCGAGTTCGTCGGCGAGAAAGTGATGGATTTTCGGCGCGCAGGCAAGGCGCGGCTCATCGGCCGGCAACGCTTCGCGAATGATCGCCGCGAGCCTGTCCTTGCGTGTCGCGTCGACGATCCGGGCGGGGTTCACGCCGGCAATCGCCGCGTCCTTGACGATATGGTCCGGGCAGTACAGCAGTTCCTCGATGAAATACGTGCCCGCGCCAAATGCCGCGGTAAAACGCCGGTGCAAACTCTCGATGGTGTGGGCCAGCGCGATCGCTACGTTGCGCTCGGTTTGCAGATACACCTTGACGAGACCCTTCGGCGTTTCACGCAGAAAGCCCGTTTTCTGTTCGACGATCATCACGCGCCCGGCCGGGCTGACGATCACGAAATCCGCCTCGCCAAACACCGAAAAATTCTGGTTCAAACGCGTCCAGTGCACGCCGTGATAGACGGTGTAGCTCTCGGGGAGCGCTTCTTCCAGCAACGCAAGGGTTTCGCGTTCGCGGGCCGCCGCGCCGGTGGCGGCGAGGCTCTTCCAGTCGTCGGGAACAATGCGGGCCATGCGTGCCTCGTCGGATTCGGGTGCGCTCATTGTACGCAACGCGCGCGTGTTGCCGAACGCTGCTCCGGGTGTCCGTTCGAGACGGGATTCCCGCCATTTATCACACGGCCGGTTGCACGCCCGCGCATGCAAAGCCGCGCGCATCGTGTATCGTTACCGGCTGAACGCCGTGCGCGAGGCGCGGCTTGCCAACTGCCCCAAGGGACTTCCTGCGGGGCGCCAAGAAAAGGATTGACCGGATGATTACGATCTGGGGACGCGCGAATTCAGTCAACGTCCAGAAAGTTTTGTGGTGCTGTGAAGAACTGATGCTGCCGTACGAGCGGATTGATGCGGGCCTTAAGTTCGGCCGCAACAACGAGCCCGAATATCTTGCAATGAACCCGACCGGCAAGATTCCGACGCTGGTCGACGACGGCTTCGTGCTGTGGGAATCGAACTCCATTTTGCGCTATCTGGCTCAGCAATACGGTGAAGCGAGCCTGCTTTATCCGGCCGAGCCGAAACTGCGCGCGAGCATCGACCGCTGGCTGGACTGGTCGCTCTCCACGCTGCAACCGGCCGAGCGCCCGGTGTTCTGGGCCGTTGTGCGCACGCCCGCCGCCGAGCGCGACGCGGCCAAACTCGCGGCTGATGTCGAGGCAGTCGGCACACTGTGGCGCATGCTGGATACGCATCTGCAAGCGCGCTTCTTCCTCGAAGGCGAGAAGTTCACGCTGGCCGACATCGTGATCGGCGCCTATGCGAAACGCTGGTTCGGTCTGGAAGGTATCGAGCGTGCCCCGCTGCCGAATCTGGAACGCTGGTATTCGCGCATTGCGACGCGCACGGGCTTCAAAAAGTACGTCGATTTGCCGCTGACCTGAGCCATCCGGCCGGCCCGCCTATTGACGCGCTGCTTGCCTGCCCGTTTATAGGACCGCTTATTGGACCGTTTATTGGCCCGATTCCCCGGCGCCGTGCCGGGCCGCGGGCACGGCAAAGCGTGATGGCCTTTATAATCGACGCATGAAGACCGCCAAGCCCGCCGCGACCGCCGACAAAGCCACCTCCGCTCACGCTCATGAGCCGGGGCACACGCACGGTAATTCGCAGGAAGCCGCGCTGACACTCGCGGAAGAATATTGCCGCGAACGCGGCGAAAAACTCACGCCGATCCGCCGCAAAGTGCTGGAATTGCTGCTGCAATCCGGGCGTGCCACCAAAGCGTATTCGCTGCTCGACGAGATGCGGCACATTCACCCGGGTTCGGCGCCGCCCACGGTTTACCGGGCACTGGACTTCCTGCTCGCGGCCGGCCTCGTGCATCGGATCGAATCGATCAATGCGTTCACCGTCTGCCACGATCTGACGCAATGTCAGCACGGCATCCTCGTGGTGTGCCAGCAATGCGGCAACGTCACCGAATTGCATCAGCCCAAACTGCGCCAGGCACTCGTCGCGCAAATCGAAGACGCGGGTTACCGCCTCGCGAGCGACGACATCGAACTGAAGGGATTGTGTTCCGCCTGCCAGGCCGCGGAAGCGGCGGCATCGAGCCAGAAAAAACCGGCTGCCCCAGTCGCGATCGCCAAATAATCCTGGCGCAAACGCCCGGTTCAACCCGCCGCGTTCAACCCGCGGGGTTCATCCCGCACTTCGTGCGTCGATCGCGTCGTGCAGCAGCGTCACGAGATCTTCTGGCACAGCGGGTTTGGTCATGAAATGCTGGAAGCCTTCGCCGATACTGCGCAGGCGGTAGGCGTCGTCGGTGTGGCCCGTCAACGCCACGGCCACCGTCGGCGCGTGATCGCCGCGAATCTCGTGATCGCGCAGCCGCTGGATCAGGTAAAAGCCGTCCATGGTGGGCAGTTCGAGGTCGCACACCACGGCGTCGGGCGACAACCTCAGCGCCGCTTCGACGCCCTCTTCCGCGTCCGCCACGGCGACGACATGCGCGCCCTCAGCTTCGAGTAACAAGGTCAGCGATTCCCGGCTGGCCGGGTCGTCTTCCACGAGCACGATCGTGGCCTGATCGAGTCTCAATGCTCCGTTCATTTTGCGATGCTGCTCTAAAAAACCGGTTAGGCCGTCAGACGTGGCCAACTTGACTTCCTGCTGCTTGCCGCCGATTTGCGCGGCTACGGGATTGCTGTTCATGATTCCGACTCGATTTCATGCGCCGAGTTGCAACCAGGGTCACGATTGTAGAACATGGCCCGAGCGCAAGCGCGTGCGCACGGTAACGCGCCAAAATTGCACGCCGATGAAAAAGTGGCCGCCGGCGCCATCTCTGTCCGATGCCGACTTCCGATACGCCGCGGCGGCTCGTGCAAATCCTGACTGGCATGGCTCTTCCCGCCCGGCATTGTTCCCGACATTGCTGCTTTCATACCGCGCCGCCATCTTTGCCTGCGCCGCGCGGCACTCATATCCGCTCTATCAGCAGCATGTAGCGTGCCTTGGCCGTGTCGCCGCCATGCGAGTCGCGAGGAACGTCAATCGGTTTTCTTCGGACCTATTCCCTGCACCAGCAAGGCCACCACATGCCGCGCGATTTCTTCGCTGCCGATATTGCAGCGCGCGGGATCGTTGCGCCACAGCTTCGAGGTGGCAAGCGGCAGAATCGTCAGGCCAAGCAGCGTCACGAATACGAGCGCGGGCTCGAGGCCTGCGTTCAGGCGCCCTTCCTTCTGCCAGCGCTCGATGGCCGATAGCGACGCCTTCTGATGCGCGTTGCCGAACCGCTCGTGCATGCGCTGGCGCAGCAGGCCGCCGTCGCTGATAACCTCGCGCACCCATAGCGACGGGAACCACGGATGGTCGACCGCCACCTGCACCAGCCGCTGCGCGAGTTGTGTGATCGCCGCCACCGGGTCGTCCGGATTCTCCTGAAACGGCACGCCGAGCCCGGCGCGCAGCGGCGCGAAACGCTCGTCGATCAGCACGTCGAGCAGCTGATCGCGCGTCTTGAAGTAGTAATGCATCATCGCGGGCGTGAAACCGGCCTCGCGGGCGATCTCCCCGAGCGTGGTGTCGACGATGCCCTGGCGCGCAAACAACGCGAGCGCGGCGTCGAGCAGGCGGTCGCGCTGCTGTGGCCCGCGCGCGGCCCCCGACGGCCTGCCG
>DASVNP010000184.1:0-1629 GCA_036383775.1 Paraburkholderia sp.
GTATTGGTAAAGCTCGGGACGGCGCAGCGGCGACGTTTCGGCATCGGCTTCGCGCGCGTGTTTGCCGGCATCCGCGTGACGCAGGATGTTCAGGCCTTCGGCATACGCGGCCATCATGCCGTATTCGATACCGTTGTGGACCATCTTCACGAAGTGCCCCGCGCCCTGCGGGCCGCAATGCAGGAAACCCTGATCGGCCGTGCTGCTGCCTGCTGTACGCCCCGGCGTGGCCGGCGCTGCGCCTGCGCCAGGCGCAAGCGTCGAGAAAATCGGTTCGAGCCGTTTCACCACCTCAGGCTCGCCGCCGATCATCAGACAGTAGCCGCGCTCACGTCCCGCGACACCGCCGCTCGTGCCCACGTCCACATAGTGAAGCTGACGCTTCGCCAGCTCTGCGCTGCGGCGAATGTCGTCATGGTAGTAGGAGTTGCCGCCGTCGATCACAATGTCGCCGGGCTCCAGCAAGGGCACGAGGTTCTCGAGCGTTTTGTCGACCACCGCGGCGGGCACCATCAGCCACACCGCGCGCGGCTTTTGCAGTTGCGCGACGAGGTCTTCCAGCGAGGCGGCACCCGCGACGCCGTCCTGTTTCAGTTTTTCCACCGCCGCCGGTTGCACGTCGTAAGCGATGCATTGCTGACCGCCCTTCGTCAGGCGGCGCACCATGTCCGCACCCATGCGTCCCAATCCAATCATGCCTAGCTGCATATCTCGCTCCGGAAAGTGTCTCGTTGCGCTGCTCGATCTGGCTCGGTGTGCTGCGGCCATGCCGCGCGCTTGGCATGCGGCAAGTGGCTCTCCTAACTGTAGTTGCGTTTCGCGTGATGCGACGGACACACGGTAGCAGGGTCGCACCGTTCATGCAGTGAATCGCGCTTGCCCGTGCGCATCGAACGACGATACGCTTCTTTGCAGAGGTTTTGCGCAGCCGGAAGTTCCGGACGTGCATCGGTGCGCGCTGTAGTCAGCGCGCAGCCTTGGATTTAGCTAACTGCCTTCTTACACTTCTGGCACAGGATAAGGCGGGATGCTCTCGCGAGTGTCGTCGCATGTGGGCAATGGATCGGATCGGTTTGAGCGCACGAAGGGCGTGGCACGTGCGAACGGCAAGCCCTATCGCCGTCGCGCCTGGACCTTCTCGTACTGCTGGCGCGCAAAACGCCGCACCGCACGCCACATGAGCGGATAACGATAACCCGGCACGGCAAACAGCACCAGCGCACAAAGCGCCAGCAATCCGCAGAACAGGAAGGTGCCGCGATAGCTGAATGCCTCGACCAGCAAACCCGACAACACGCCTGAGAGAATCGAGCCGACCCGCGCTGCGTTGAAGAATAACGCCGTCGCGCGGCCCGGCGCGTGCGGCATCAGATCCTGCACATAGACCATGCCGAGGCACGACGTCACCGCAACCACGAACGCGTTGAGTATCTGCATCGGAATCAGCACGTGGACGCTCCCGGCCATCGACATTGCGACGAAATACAGCGCGTGAACCGCTGCGCAGGCAGCCAGCCAGTTCGGCTTGTGCAGCGTCGACGACTTCGCGCCGAGCGCGAGCATCATCGGGATTTCCGTCAAGGCGCCAAGGCCGAGCATCACCGACACGTCGAGATGCGTGCCGTTCAG
>DASVNP010000185.1:0-13749 GCA_036383775.1 Paraburkholderia sp.
CACGCTTCGTCATATTGTCTGCCGGCAACATGCCCGGCAACGCCTCCACAAAGAAATCCGCTTGCAATGCTGCGCCGGCCTGCACGTCGTACTGTGCAAAGTCGCGCACACCGGCGGCTAGCAGAACTTCGTCGTCGAGGAAGAAGTTTCCTGTGCACTCTTTGGCCGGTCGCATCAGGATGTAGTGGGCCGCGTCGGCGACGATCTCAGGCGTGCGACACGCTGCAATCATGTCCTTGCCGCCAATTTCATTTTGCACGGCAGCGGTCGCGATGGCTGTTCGAGGCCATAGCGAATTGACGGCGACACCCCGGTCTCTGAACTCTCCGGCAAGCGCGAGTGTGAACAGGCTCATCGTGTATTTGGCAATGGTGTATGCCGGAAAATCGCTAAACCATTTTGCGTCCTGGACCAATGGAGGTGACAGCGTAAGGATGTGCGGGTTCGACGCATTGAGAAGGTGCGGCAGGCACGCTTGCGCGCATACGAACGTGCCTCTGCCGTTGACCCCGTGCATCAGGTCGTATCGTTTGACGGGTGTATCCAGCGTGCCAGTCAGTCGAATCGCGCTGGCATTGTTCACGAGGATGTCGATACCGCCGAACAGAGCAACGGCCTCGGCGACTGCCGCTTTCACGCGCTCTTCGTCACGAATATCCACAACGAGCGGGAGCGCCTTGCCGCCGGCAGCTTCAACAGCTGCAGCCGCCGTATGAATCGTGCCCTCGAGACGCGGGTTTGGCTCCGCGGTCTTGGCGCAAATCACGATATTCGCGCCGTCGCGTGCGGCTCGGAGTGCAATAGCGAGTCCGATGCCGCGACTGCCACCGGACATGAATAGTGTCTTGCCAGCAAGGCTCATGGTCGTCTCCTGATGATTTACAGCAGCATACGCTTCCGCCGTTTTTGGCGCGTAGGGAGGCGCTGCACCTTACGCGTCGCAAACCTCCTTCGGCATAGGGATTCCCGCGAACCCGCGAAGGGCGGGAGCGAGCCATTGTCTGGCATTTTGCAATTGTGATTTCACGCTATCGGTCTAGAAAAAAGATAGGTCAGATCTAAACTCCTATCGAGACTGTAGTGAGGTGAAGAAATGATGAAGCTTATGGAAGGTGCGGTGTTCCTGGGTGCGCTGATGCTGTACCTGGTGCCCGCAATGATTGCAGACGCTAGAGACCGCGAAGACGCCTTTGCGGTGACCATGGTGAACATCCTGCTCGGATGGACCGTTATCGGCTGGTTCGCGGCGCTGATATGGGCGCGGCATCCGGTCAGCGATCGCCGTCTGAAGCATTTCGCGAAGCGCGCACAACGCGCAGTTGCACGAGTCACTATCGATGCAATAGTTGCTCGCGCTGAAGGCCGTGCTGGGTCAATTCCCTTGTTCAACCCGCGTTTGGTGCCGGTCGTGGCGCGCATCGCAGCAAGCAGCCGTTACCAGCACAGAAGTTAGCCGATGCCGTGGGCCGGGCGCGAATGGACGGTCCTGACACTCGAGAGACGGGCGCTTTATTGCGCCTTGCTTTCAGACTTGCTTGTTGATTGACCGGGGCGTCAACGCTCTAGCCAATTGAAAAAATTTTCTGGAGATTGAAATGGATATGCCTGTTACCGAAGAGCAAGTTGGTGCGCTTGCGTTCTATCTGTGGGAGAGAGAGGGAAGTCCTGAGGGACGTTCACAGGAATATTGGGCAAAGGCACGGCAACAGCTAGGCGCAGATCGCGCACTCGCAGAATCAGATTGAGACGTTAGTTTGGTGTGACTTGGCAATTGCGTTCCTCGACGCAGGATTTTTCGTTGTGTGCAAAAATCGGCGCGCGCAACTTAAGGTCCATGCGGTTTTACGGCCAATAACAAGGACAGTTGGCCGTATCTAGCATCTATAAAGGTGACGAGGAGTAGACAATTGATTCAGCGTATCTCCGCTTTTTTCACTCAGGTGGTGCATCGGGTGTTGCCCGATCCCCTGATTTTTGCCATTTTGCTTACCGGCGTCACCTTCGCACTCGCGCTTGGTTTGACGCCGAAGGCGCCTGCCGACCTCGTGATGCTGTGGGGCTCCGGATTCTGGAACCTGCTCGCATTCTCGATGCAGATGGCGATGATCCTTGTAACGGGACATGCGCTGGCTAGCTCGGCACCCGTCAAGCGAGTGCTTGTCGCGCTAGCGAGCTCTGCCCGCACGCCAGGTCAAGGTGTGATGTTGGTGGCGTTTGTAGGCGCTGTTGCCTGCGCCATCAATTGGGGATTCGGTCTCGTTCTGGGCGCGATGCTTGCGCGGGAGGTTGCACGACGCGTCAAGGGAACCGACTATCGGCTGCTCGTGGCGAGTGCTTACATGGGTTTTCTGACCTGGCATGGTGGCTTGTCTGGCTCTGTGCCGCTCGTCGCCGCCACCAAGGGCAATCCGATGGAGAAGACCGTCGGTCTGATTCCGGTTTCGCACACCATCTTTACGGGCTACAACGCGTTTATCACCATCGGCCTCATTATTCTTTTGCCCATTCTGGCAAGACTCATGATGCCGAAACCCGAAGACGTGGTCACGGTAGATCCGGCTTTGTTGCAAGACCCGCCGAGTGTAGAGCGCAAGCTTGCTCCCGACGCGACGTTGGCTGAGCGAATGGAAGAAAGCCGTGTATTGGCGATCCTCGTCGCAGCACTCTGCGCCGTGTTCCTCGTCATCCGGTTCATCAACAAAGGGTTCGTACTCGATATTGACACCGTCAACCTGGTGTTCCTCGCAGCGGGCATCGTTCTTCACAAGACCCCCATGGCGTATGCGCGTGCGGTAGCGGCGGCAGCGAAGGGCGCGTCCGGCATCATGATTCAGTTTCCGTTTTATGCCGGTATCCAGGCGCTGATGGACCACTCGGGCCTGGCGGGTGTCATCACGAAGTGGTTTGTCGATATCGCCAACGTCCACACGTTCCCGCTGCTCGCGTTCCTCAGCTCGGCACTGATCAACTTTGCCGTGCCATCCGGTGGCGGTCATTGGGTTGTGCAGGGCCCGTTTGTTATGCCGGCCGCGCAAGCGCTCGGCGCGGACCTCGGCAAATCTGCGATGGCGATTGCTTACGGTGAGGCCTGGACAAATATGGCGCAACCGTTCTGGGCGCTTCCGGCGCTTGCTATTGCAGGGTTGGGCGTGCGCGACATCATGGGCTACTGCGTCACCGCGCTTCTGTTCTCGGGCGTCATTTTTGTGGCCGGCATGTACCTGTTCTAACTTCCAGGAAACGGCGGTCCGTCCCGACGCGAGGGGGACCGCCACGCCGTACGTCTAACCGTGGCTATCGACCCACGCTCGGGCCCAGTCAAGTCCAGCGTGCTGGGCTTGTTCTTCGGTATCGAAATAGTCAAGGACACCGGATGCTTCAACGAGCTTATTGTTTCGCGTGATCGTGCCGCTTGCTGCGTACCGCTCCGGCTGGAGAACACCTTCCTGCTGCAGGATGGCGTGCCCCCACACGCTATAGCCGTTGTAGCTCGCCAATTCCATCAGCGAGTGACCTCAGCCGACATGCCACGAGAATCGACCCGAAGCACGTTTCCCTCGGGCGTGAACTGGCGCGGAATCTCCGACATATCGGGCTCGTCTGTCGGCGCGATCTTCTGCGCGTGGCTTTGCTTCGCGAGAAGCCTGGGCGCTAATGTCGGCGTGCGCCGCGCATGCACATTCACCGCGTGAGCAACTACGGGCCGATGAACCGCGAGCTTGTGTGCACCGCCGACCCTATGGGGAGCGGTTGCACGGGCCTCCGGTGGATTCCAGACTTCAGTGTAGCCAGCCGCGTACACGGCTGGCGTGAGCGTCGCCAACAGTACGGCTAATCCAATACGTTTCACGCTTTCTCCTTGCCTGCTTTCCGATGCAGCCATTCCTTGCAACCAACCCCTTGTCCGACGCAGCCGCCGTCGCAGCCGGGACAATAATGCCGGTCCCGTATGTCAGCGCCGACGCGCCAGACATTGTCGTTCACTGGACTTGCTGTGCCCACTGCATTGCCGTTTTCGCAGGCATAGAAAGCCGGCTCCCCAGATTGTCCGCGGCTGACTGCATCGTCAATCGCCTTGTCGCCAAAGGCTGAGCGCAATTCAGCGATGAAGACGGCCATCTCAGGCATGGGATGGCCGGACCTGCGAACGTGTGCATCCATGGGCTATCCCGATTAAAAGTGCCAGTTCGTTGCTGTGAAACTGCGCCTGCAATACTGTATAAATATACAGGTTTTTCGTGCGGCGTGTCCATCGTTACCGCTCTGTGGCACCAGTGCAAATTGGGTTACCTTCCTATGTGCTGCCGGAGCGGGCTGAAAGGCCGGGATTGGCTCGCGAGTTTGAGGTCAACCAACCGAACTGAGCAACGGGTTCAGTCATCTCACGGGCGACGATGAGTAAACAGCGTAATCACAGTATTGGTCATCACTTGCGCCTCGCGTTGCTGGTTGCTATCGCTGCCGGCTCACTACCCGCTTCAGCGGCGAGCTTCGACTGCCATCGCGCGCGTCTGCCGGACGAAAAGGCGATATGCGCATCCCGGCAATTGAGCGAACTGGACGTCGAGATGTCGGTGCGCTACCAGATGCTGACGGGTCTTGTTGCCATGGGTACGCGCGGCGACATGGGGGACGAGCAACAGTCCTGGTTGAGCGCGAGGAAGAAATGCGGTGCGAACCAGGCTTGCCTGCTTGGCGCATATCGGCAGCGAATCCAGACGCTAAAGGACGAGTACGCCCGCCTCGCTAGCCGTGGGCCATTCTAGAAACAGCGTGCTGCGTTATACTCACTTTATGGAAACGAATCCGACCTCGCTAAACCTGTGTTGTTGGTGGCACGCCTGACCCAGGCGGCCCGTTTTCACACGTACATCTACAACGTGATGCCGCCAGTCCTGGCGGCATTTTTGTTTTTGCGCGCATGACTGGTGGTGTCCCCAAACACTGAGCTCACCATGCCGCAGGCGAAACAACCCGTTATCCTCACTGGCGACCGCACAACCGGTCCCTTGCACCTCGGTCACTACATCGGCTCGCTGCGCACCCGCGTGCAGCTTCAAAACGAAGCGCAGCAGTTTTTGCTTCTCGCCGATGCGCAGGCGATGACAGACAATGTCGGCCGCCATCAGAAGGTGACCGACAACGTCATCGAAGTCGCGCTGGACTATCTGGCTGTCGGTATCGACCCAGCCAAATCAACTATCGTCATCCAGTCGCAGGTGCCGGAGCTCGCGGAACTGACGCAGTATCTGCTCAATCTCGTGACCGTTGCGCGCCTCGAACGCAACCCGACCATCAAGGCGGAAATCGTGCTCCGCGGGTTCGAGCGGGATATCCCCGCCGGCTTCCTGACATATCCGGTCAGTCAGGCCGCCGACATCACTGCGTTCAAGGCGACGCGCGTGCCTGTTGGTGACGATCAGTTGCCGATGATCGAGCAAACCAACGAACTGGTGCGCCGTTTCAACAGCACGGTCGACAGGCAGGTGCTGGTCGAATGCGAAGCGGTGCTCTCGCACGTTGCGCGGCTGCCGGGCATCGATGGAAAGACCAAAATGAGCAAGTCGCTAGGTAACGCTATTACGCTTGGCGCGAGCCCGGACGAAATCACCAAGGCCGTGAACAACATGTACACCGACCCTAACCACCTGCGCGTCAGCGACCCGGGCCAGGTTGAAGGCAACGTCGTGTTCGCGTTTCTGGATGCGTTCGAACCGGACGTGCCGATGGTCGACGAACTCAAAGCACATTACCGCCGTGGCGGTCTGGGCGACAGCGTGGTCAAACGCGCGCTCAACGATCGGCTGCAGGCGATGCTCGCACCCATCCGGGAACGCCGCCAGGCGTTGGCGACCGACCGCGCGGAGGTGCTGAACGTTCTGCGCCGCGGGACCCTGCGCGCTCGGGAAGTGGCGGGTGCGACGGTGTCGGAGGTGAAGGGTGCGCTTGGTTTGAATTACTTCCAGAACTCACAGTAAAAGATCGGCAAGCCGCGCGGCTGTAAACCCGGCGCAGGCCGGGCGTCGCGCGGTCGCGCCAGCCCAGTCGCAGCTTTGGCGGGCAACGTGATGTATTGTCACAATCAGTTGATATACAGGACGGGCAATCCTCGAAGGAGATTGATTTGACCGTTCGAAAATCAACGTTGTACGTCGAGAATGCAACAAAGCATCCGTTTGAGAGCTGCTTCGTCGACCTTGGTGGGCACTCCGCAGAGCGGGCCCTCACTGTGCTCACTGCCGCAGTGCACGCGGCTCAACGTGAAATGAATGCTTTTGACTGGATTGCGGACGCGCTTCCCGGCGCGACGCTCAAACCGGCGCTGGCATTCGGCACCGTTGGCGAACTGTATCGGTCATACACGAGACCTGCCGAGCTGGGACGCCTGAAAGGGATATTGCGGTCCTGAGCAGGGCATTCCAATATGTCCCGCATTCCAACATAGGCGTCTATAGTGGAGTCATCGTCCCGCCAGGGGCGAGCTTACTTTTCTGGACCGACGCATTTGATGGGGGACGGCAATATGCCTGCTGATTCTGGTTTGGCTTACGAGCCGCAGGGACAAACGCCTGGGTCATTGCTGACGCTGGCTGGATACCTCGAACTCTCGCTCGACGAGGGAAAATGCCTCGTCATGATGCGCCACGGTACAGACGTCTGTGCTGTCTACATCGGCAACCCGGGGGACGAGGACAACCCGTTGACGGGTCACGGAACGATAGCAGCGGGCGTGGCTGACGAGATTCTCGAACTGACTCACGCCGGCTTGAACCGGATGACGGTCGGCGACCAGACATACCGGTTCGTTCGAAGCTTCACTCACATCGCAGACGTTGGAGCAGTGATATTTGCGCCAGCGTAGGCTTGTGAGCATCTTTTCCTGCCGTTGCGGCATCGCGCGCCGGTTCTGCCAACGCGTCCGTTTTTGTCTCCAGAAGCCCGGTGCCGAACCACTCCACTTTGTTTTGGAGGTGGGCGGCATACGAACGCATCTCTCGCGGCATGGTCTCACCTGTCAACGGTGAATGTTCCGCCGCAAATCAATATGAATCAGGCCTCGATGCGTTCTACTTTCACTAAATGGCTATTCATTGTCTACGTTCTCGGTAGCGGGACACTGTATTCAATGGTCATCCTGCTCCTGTTCCCTTTCGTCGGCAGGGCTGGACGATACTGGCTGGCAAAACAATGGTGTCGTGCACTGGTGGCGGTGATGCGCTGGCTGCCGGGCGTCTCATGTTCGATAGAAGGGCTTGAACATCTTCCTGAAGGACCGGCGATATTGCTGTGCCGTCACGAATCGACCTGGGAGACGCTCGCATTTCTCGCGCTCTTTCCACGGCGCATCAGTTTTGTTTTCAAGGAAGAACTTCTTCGCATTCCGTTTTTTGGCTGGGTGCTGCGTGGTCTTGACATGGTCAGCCTGAACCGCGGCTCCGCCCGGCAGGCTCATCAGGCAGTGACGCAGGAAAGCGCTGAGAAGCTGGCGAAGGGGGATGTCATCGTCATTTTCCCGGAGGGCACGCGGGTGCCGCACGATGCCCCGTTGAGAATGACATCGGGAGGCGTTCGCCTCGCTTGCGCGACTGGCGTGCCTGCTGTTCCCGTGGTTCTCAACGCGGGCAAAGTCTGGCCGGCGAAAGGCTGGCCCAGCGGCCGTGGACAAATTCGTGTGGTTGTCGGCCCGGCATTCTCTCCTCGCGATCTGTCGCAGCAGGAACTGGGGCGAGCCGTCCACGAGTGGATGAAAGACGAACTGCTGCGGCTTTGATACCGTTCCGTCTGACTGACTGCAGGTTCGTTGTGTCGTGCTTCTTTACTTATCTTTGGCCCCATCCCCAGAGCCCATCCGAAACACCGAGATCCCCTCCATAGGATCCAGTGTTTCGCGCCAGGGCGCACGCTCCAGCAAGCGGATCGTGTCTTCATAACCCACGGCCCAGCGTCGCTCGATGCCGCTCGACGAAAAATCGATATCCCTGTTCAAATCGTCGTTATCGAATGCCGGCGCGTCGAGTTCCAATACCTGCATTGTCGTGCCACAGCCCCAGCCGAGGAGCGCCTGAACTTCCGGTGTATCGCGTTTCTCTTCAGGCACGTGCTGACTGAGTTCGCGAATTACGTGCCGCAGCCGGTGAATCTGCTTCTGTCTATCAAGATGGCTTTCCGCGCGACTCGAATACTGAATGTCGCGCTGCCGGCTCATGACCTGCAGGATGGACTCAGGCTCCGGACCGCTTGACGGCCACAACTGCACCGAAAAAATCACCGAGCTGCAGCGTGGCCGATCGTCGAGCACGGCTTCAAGCGGCGTGTTCGAATAGATGCCGCCGTCCCAGTACGATTCGCCTTCCAGTCGTACGGAAGGGAACCCGGGTGGAAAAGCGGCGGATGCCATCACATGCTCGACGTCCATCGGCGCGTCGCGATTAGTGAAATACCGCATACGTCCGCTGCAAACATTGACCGTGCCCACCGTCAGCCGCGTCGCTTTCTGATTGAGGTAATCGAAATCGATCAGTGAAGCCAGGGTTTCACGCAGAGGCTCGGTCGAATAGAACGCCGCCCGTTCTGGTCCAACGCGTGCCTGAATATTCGCCCATGACCCGGGTTGGGGAGTGAAGAACGACGGCACGCCTTGGGTGACGATCGCGAGGTCGCGCGACCAGTTAGTGAGCCCGGGAAACAGCCAGCTTGCCGCATCGACGCCACGGCGCGCCACGCCGTTCCAGAACTGGGTCAATCGCGCAATGCGGTTCTCGGGCAGATTGCCCGCGATGATCGCGCCGTTTATCGCACCGATCGACGTGCCGATTACCCAGTCGGGTTTGACCTTGCGGTCATGCATCGCCTGATAGACGCCGGCCTGGTAAGCGCCGAGGGCGCCGCCTCCCTGAAACACGAGAACAACCTGTCCGGGAATGTCCGGAGCGGCCTCCGACTGGCCTGCCGCGTTAGCGTTGCGTTTGCCGTGCGTCTTGTTGCCCATTGCAGGTCTCCCGGACCAATGCCGCGGTGCCGGTGATTTTGCCACGGGTGGGGTTGACCTGACGCTGCGGTTTTCCCTTGTTACTGCTGCGGGGAGCTTGCGGGGGTTTCGGGACTCTGCTGCCTGAAAGGTATCGAGCTTTACTGTCGGGGCGTGAAGGACCGGACCCGATTGCGTCCTGCACGTTTCGCGTCGTAGAGCGCCGCGTCCGCCGTCTGAACGAGTGCGTTGGGCGTACTGAGCGTGTTCTGCCCGTTCGTCGCGCACCCGGCGCTGATGGTGACCTGGCCGCCAGGAATTGGCGCCGTCAGGCCCAACTGCATGATGGCGAGCCGGGCCTGCTCGGCAATCACCGATGCTTCGTCCGATCCCGTGTTGGGTAACACCACGGCGAACTCTTCGCCACCGTAACGGGCGACGAAATCGCCCGGCCGGCGTGCTGTTCCTGCGAGCGCTTTCGCAATCTCGCTCAGGCAGGCGTCGCCGCGAAGATGACCGAAGGCGTCGTTGTAATCCTTGAAATTGTCGACATCGATCATGACGAGCGAGAGCGGCTGACCGCTACGCGTGGCACGGTCGAATTCCCTGCGAAACTGATCATCAAAATAGCTACGGTTATAAATGCGCGTCAGGGCGTCGCGTGTGGACGTATGCAAAAGTGAAGCGTGCGCCTCGGACAATTCGCGGTAGAGCACGCTCACTTCCCAGACCAGCACGCAGACCAGCACGCCGGGCGCCAGCATGCTGAAAACGCGGGCGACATACCAGCCAAGGGTGAATTGAACCATGCTCAACAGATTCAGACTGGCGTCCGCAAGCGAGGCGAGCAGGGCAATCGTGACCCATAGATCGAGCAAGGTCCGCAAGCGCCCTTTGAACAGAACCACGGCGATCGCGAGCGCGTCAAGCGAGCAGATGAGGAGTGCGGTGCGGCCGCCTGAAACGGCGTTCGTCTCGGAAGCCGCATGAAAAGGCGCGGACAGGTTGGCATGAATGGCGAAGACACCAAGCGCTGCGGCAAGCGCAGTGGGAACACCGATTAACGCCCAGGTCCAGACATCGATGCGAGGCAGCCCGATCGGCTTGCCCGGAAGGCGGTCGCGTATGAGTGCCGCCAGAATGACGAGCAGCGGAAATCCTGCATGCCAGAAGACCCACATCCACGCCGCGCTCTGAGGCCCGGCGCCGAACAGGCCGGTGCGCGTGAAAACGCCAGGGAACATCAGCAGTTGCAATGCGACGGTAATCGCCGTGAATGCGTATGCACCGCCCAGCGCGCCGAGCATGGGTTGTTGCGTCACGCTGAAGCGGGCGCCGAGAAGAAACGCGGCGATTCCCGACGTGGTAAACACCGTCAGCGCACACATCGGCATGAAAGGCGTGATTGCCGGCAACGGCTGGTGCGCACGCTGACCGGCAATCGCGAATGTGAGCAGAACGAGCAACGCACATGTACCTGCAAAAACGGCCTGTTTGCGTGTTGCGGGCCCTATAAGCAAGCTGTCCATTCTGACCTGTCTGGTTGGTGTTCTGGTCGTCTCAGTGCATTCGTGTCGCCAAAGGCACAACGCATATGCCGTGCCCGACGATATATCGCGGAGCCTTCCATTGACCACGTTGATGCTTTACCAGCAAGACGCGATGGAGCGTCGCCGCCGGTCGGAATCTATTGTCCTACAGATCGGCCCCGATAATCGAGTTGTCAGCGTTCGCGATAGTGCTCGGCCATATGATCGACGAAAGCTCGCACCTTGGGCGCGACATACCGCGTTTGCGGGTAGAGCGCGTAGTAGTGGCGCGCGCCGAGAGAGTAGCCGGGCAGGAGGTGAACGAGGTGGCCGCGAGCCAGATCGGTCTGAACGGTATGTCGCGTGAAAGCGGCGATGCCGGCACCGGCCAGCGCAGCGGAGTAAAGCGCGGTGATCGCGTCGAAAGTCAGGCGGCCGTTCAGTTCAACGTGGACCGGTGCGCCTCGCCCGGAGGTCAACACCCAGTGGTCCGCGGCATGGGTGCCGGAAAAGGTCAGCAACTCGTGTTTGGCGAGTTGCTGGGGTGTGCGCGGCAACCCGTGTTGTGCCACATAGGCGGGTGACGCGACAAGGACGATATCCGATACCGCCAGCGTCCGGGCAACCAGGCTGGTGTCGGCCAGTGGCCCGCTAATCCGCAGCGCAACATCGAGGCCCTCCGCCACGAGATCGACAAACTGATCGCTGCAAGACAGGTCGAGCTGGAGGTCGGGGTAACGTTTCTGGAACGCCGGAAGCCAATCCGCCAGTTCAAGCGTGCCAATGGCAAGCGGCACGCTGACGCGCAAGCGGCCGGCCACCGTTTGATGCTCACCGGCCATCGCCGCGGTTGCCGCATCGACACGTTCCAGAATGTCGACGCTGGCCGCGAAGTAACGCTCGCCCGCAGCGGTGAGCGCAAATCGCCGCGTGTTACGGTTGATCAACTGGACACCGAGCGTGGCTTCGAGCTGTTTCAGTTGGCGTGATACGGTCGAATGAGAAGTGCCAAGCCGTTCGGCCGCGGCGGAAAACCCTTTGGCATCCACGATGCTGCGGAAGACCCGCATGGCGAGCAGTTGATCCATGAATCGGGCCCGTTGTCGAAGCATCGGATGCTATCACGACCCTGCAGCCGAACCGGATGGCGTTGCGCCGCACACGTCGGCTGCAAGAGGCGCGTTATGAAGTCAGCGACAGTACATCCCGCGTATTCATCACCGAACCAAAGGTATCCGCGATCTCGGCTAACGCGGACAGGTGCAACACGTCGTGCGGGACGCCATACGTGTCGTTGAACTCGATGTCGCGGGTCGCGCACGCGTCGGCCACCACCGCAACTTCAAAGCCCGCAGGCGCGGCATCACGCGCAGCGCCGGCAACACAGGCGTGTGTCATCAGACCGCACAACACGAGGTGAGTCACGCCATCGGCTTTCAGTGTCTGCGCGAGATCGGTGCTGGCAAACACACTCACGGAAGTCTTTTTGATCAGCAGATGGCTCGGTCCTGGTTGGATATCGGAACGGATTTCAGCATTCCGGCTATTCGCGGCAAACAACGGCGACTCCGCCGGCGCGATGTGCTGCACGTGCACGACTTTCCAGCCATGACGATCGGCATGATCGACGAGGGCGCGCGCATTCTGCAGCGCACTCATGCCGTTGGGAATCGGCAACGAACCTGTGAAATATTCGTTCTGGAAGTCAATCACCAGCAACGCGGTGGTGCGGGCCGGCAACGAATCTGGCATATCCGCGCCGAGGATGCTACGCAGTGTGCGCTTCGACATGATGAGGTTCCTTTCGATGGACTGGAAAGGAACGAAGTCTAGGGACCGCAGCCTGTCGCTACAACGCTGTGCGCGTCACAAGTTCTGTGCATGACATGCACAGGTCGTAAGCCATCAAGGTCCGGCCAGAGCAACAGGAATGCATTCGCCGACCTGTTCGCGTCATGAAATCCGGCAGCACGCCTTATGCGTATGCCGCATGCATTTACGTGTCTTGCTGAGGTTCGGTTGTCACGACCAGCCCCGCCTCGTAGGCGAAGCGAAACAGATCGGCATCGCGTTCAATGCCGAGCTTGCGCATCGCGCTCATCTTCTGTGAGCTGATCGTCTGCTTGGTGCGATGCAACTGGCTCGCGATTTCGTTGATCGACAGGCCCGACACATAGAGCCGCACCACTTCCGCCTCGCGCTTGGTCAATTGCCGCACGCTTGTTTCGCTCATCCGGCCGTGGGCGGTGGCAGCATCCTGCGTCTGGGTGGTCGGAGAAAAATAGGCTGAGCCCGCGTACACCGTGTGAATGGCTGAAATCAGATGACCCACGTCGTCTATCTTGTTGAGCACCGAGCGGATGCCGAGCTTCGACATCTCCTGCACCATGGCAGGGTTGCTGATCGTCGTGAAAACGATGATCTTGAGGTCGGGGTAGCGGCGCCGCAGAAATGACAGCAGTGTCATGCCGTCACCGAACTCGCCGCCCGGCATGGCGTAGTCGGTGACGAGAATGTCACACGGCACGCGCGATAACAGCTCGACGATTTCGGTCGAATTGCGCGCGGTACCCGCCACATTGAGCGTGTGAATGCCGGACAGTTCGTGTTTAATGCCGGCGATTAGCGCGGGGTGGTCGTCTGCCAGCACAAGATTGATTTTCATGGGTGACGTGGCCGGGTGGTGTCGGGCGACGGTTTACCGTCAGCAGTCGGGAACATAGGCAGAATTTAGCCGATCCTGTTGCGCTGCGATGTCTGACCCGTCTGTAGTGATGCGTCATTTACATCAGACTAGTCATATATTACGCAATCTGGCGCTTGTCCGGTCTGCTTCCCTGTCGGTCGGCTCCCGTTTGGGCAGCGAGTCGATACATAATCCGGTCGAACGCAGCCGCGTGCGTCGCCATGTCGCCGCGTACTCCATCCACCGTCAACGGAGTTTCGTGCACCTATGCCCCAAACCCTCCAGCGTGGTGTGCTTGGCCGGCTGCGGCGCTACCAGCGCCTGCTGATGTTCGGTGGCGGCATGGTCATCACGGCGGTCGTTCTGCTCGCAGCCGTTCTTGATACCGTGTCGACCGTGCGTGCGCACATTGTCAATGAGCGGCAGGCGTTTCTCGTCGACAGAAGCCTCGTGATGAACGAGATCCAGGCGAGCGAAGGCTCGTTCCGCAACGGCCTGATCAACGCTGAACTGATCTGGAGCGAGCCGCCCTCGGTCGATTCCGCGCTCGTCGAGCGCTTTCACGC